>JBAIXL010000237.1:0-7178 GCA_037916685.1 Methanolinea tarda | reverse complement strand
GGGAGATAAATCCTGGGCAGAAGCTGGAGCGATAAGTGAAGATGCGAGACCAAGAGGGACCCACCGGCGAAGCATATACTAGGAAATCGTTTTTACCAGTAGATATGTGTTTTTCTTATGTTCGGTGGTGGAAATAACGATAATATGCAGAAAATTGCAGGGAAAAAAATTGCATAAGTTTATCCTTGCGAATGGAAATCCACTTCTTCCAGCGATGAAATTGACTTTCCCCCAGAGGGTGAATTTGCTGTCGTTTGTCACCTTTCCTTCAGAAATGTCTCACCACATATCCTCTATCGGAAAGGTACTCCAGGATCTCCTGGACCCATTCTTCCCAGAGCACATGCCTCTTTGGTACACGACCGGCAAGTTCCCGCCCCACGAAATCATCTGTTCCGGCGTCCACCTGTATCACCGCAGAGCCCGGAGTAAACCCTGATACGAGGAGTATATCGGCATCTCCATCCACGACACCCAGGACGGGGATACCACGATGGGAGGCGATATGACCGCAGATACTCGTCGTGTCATCTCCGATGGCAAGGATTCCACATACCGGGGTGTCCAATAATCGATAGATATCATGCCCGCAGTGATCGATCACGATGACTTTTCCTGCGAGGGGATCGATTGTAGACACCCGAGGCGACCCTGACCGAATCCCACCGCTTTTGCACCAAAGGGAGGAGAGATCTTCGAGCCGGGCCATCCTGTGTAGTTTTTCCAGACCGTGCGGTTTCGGGATGAGCCCCGAAACAACGTGAATTCCGTTTCCTTTGCGTTCGATCACGACCGTCTTCGCCGTCGCTCTGCCTATCACCAGCCCATTGATGCATACCGCTTCGCCAGGGAGGCATCCCCGTATCTTCCGCCGTCCTGGTTCGGTCTGTGAGGTGTGTTCACCGTTAATCATTTCAAACCCGGTCGCATTCGCGATATGTTGCCCCAGATCTCGGTCCGGATGGTTCCGGAGATATAGCGTTCGAGAAGAACATTCGAGATGAAAGAATCCTCGTTCCCTGCCGACCCTTGCGGATACCATCTCACCAAAGATCCGACCGGATTCAGGGGTCTTTCCCCGATTGAGGAGGATCACCTCGTTGTCCAGTCTTCGTATCAGGGCGCTGGGTGGCTCACCACAGAACTCCACCCGTAGACCCGACTCTTCCGCCGCGGTCCGGGCCATCACTCCGGCGACCAGGGTCTTTTGGGGTGAAAGGATCAGTTGAAACCGGGAGACGTCTCCCTGATCGAACACTTCGGCCCCATGGACCACCATGACGATCTCCACCCCGCTGGCCACGTCTCTCCCCTGTATCTATTCCTTTCCCGCGCTACTTCTATGTAACTCATATGAAAAAAAGAACGCCTGCATCTCTATGAACGAGATTCCTGCTAGAACCTGAATCCCTGATCCCGACGGAAGTCACGAGCCCAAGAGATTTATATAGGTTTAATAGTGATTTTTCATTGATCACAAGGTGGCGTGATGGATCGGTGGCAGTCGGACTGGTTTACAGGAACCGGTAATCAGCGGTGTCGTATCGTATTTGAAGAAAAGGGGATGAACCTCCATGAATTGCTGGAGTATGAAGACAAACGAAGAGACCGGTTCCTGTGGCAGGGAGCCCTGATCTATGGATTTACCTATACACGGCTCGGAAACCGCTGTGTCCAGGTGCCGGATACCATCGTCAGGGATATGAACGAGTTTCTGAACGGACTTTCCCGGGGCGTCACCATTATTCGAAACGGAACCATGGCTTGGAAAAAATAACCCATTGTTCCGAGGGTTTTCGGATACTAAACTGAGATGTAATGGAAAAGAGACCTCTAGCGGACCATCACTTTCTTTTCAAGAAGGCCTCTCAATTTCTTGAGTTCCCGCTCAGATTGTTTTTTGTCTCCGATTTCATAGAGTGCGGCCACATAGCAGGGGAGCTCAGGATTGTCCGGGACGCGATTCATGGTAAGATAGCCCTCAAACCGGGCGGTGTCTTTCTTTAGTCCGCGTACCTCTCCATGCCATTCTCCCTCTTCTGCCAAACGGGCGATGATCTTTTTATACCGGGTGGCAGGCCCGATAAACTCGGTAAACATTCGTCCCACCACCTCGTTGGAATGCCCATATCCCCACAGTTTCAATGCCGCCGAATTAAAGTAGGCGATCCGCAGCTCCATATCCGTAAGGATCGTGGGAAGTTGAAGGGATTCAAGCGCGCCATTTTTGATCATCAGGGCATCCTCCATTCGCTTTCGTTCGGTAATATCTATCCAGTATCCGACGACACTTCGCGGGCTGCCAGAAGAATCCCGTACCAGTTTCATTCCATCATATACCCATAGAAAAAGGCCTGATTTCTGTTTTATTCGGTATTCCGCAGTAATATTACCCTTCTCGGATAGGGCCGGCAGCAACGTATGGACGATCTCGTCCCGATCATCCGGATGAATCTTCTTATTCCAGAACTGTTTGTCGAAGAGAACGTTCTGTGGTTCGTATCCCAACATCGGGTTCAGCGTATCGCTCATGTAGGTATAGACGAAACTCCCATCTTCCTGGACGTCTGCGGCATAGATCAGCGCCGGTACATTTCCAAGGAGGTACTGAAGTCTGCCCTTGGTGAATGCAAGGCCGTTTTCTGCAAGCCTTCGCTGGATTGCACTAGAGGCCTGACCAAGATAGGTCTTCAACACCTGACTGTTTCGGATTGGGATTCCCTTGGCGGACAGAATCAGGGCACAACCGGAGATTTCTCCCTCCCACGGAAAACCCACCACATGAAGGTCCCATGCCGGCTGACCGGTCTCAAAGAGCATTTTCATGGAAGCGGGAAGGGGACCTTCCGTGAGGCTCGCAGAATTGCGCACCCGTTCTATCGTTCCTTTCATGCACTTCCTTTTGATCAGGGGAGACATGCGAAGAATGGTTCCCTCTAGGACCTTTTTCACCGCTTCCTGGCGCTGGAGTTTCTGTTTTTTCCATCCGGATATCGAGCTGATCTGGAAGGTACGGGATTCTTCATCATAGGGAAGGATCAGCACCAGGGAATTCGAGAGCAGATGGTGAAGATCGTCCCCGATCTGAGTAAAGATCGCCTCCACGGAGGGCAGACCCGTGAAATGGACTACCGAATTGGCCAGAAACTTCTGATTTCTGAGGTACTCCCGCTCCCGCTTCTCGAGTTTCCTCATGGTGGTTACATCGACCAGAGACAACACCGATCTCTCGGAAGGAAGAACCGGCGACAGGGACGCGATAAAAGAGTGGATGAATCCATCCTTATCCCGAGCCCTGCACTCGTAGGGGGCGAGCGCGGTGGACGAATTCTCTCCTCTTGTACGGTGATACTGGACCACGGCGGCTACGTCGTCACTGGCGACCAGATCGGTCCATTTCTTTTTCCCCTCGATCATCACCGGGGAATACCGAAGGGTGGATTCAAATTCCCGGTTGATCATGACGATCTGCAGGTCCTTATCGAGGATCGCCATTGCCGTACCCGTGGACTCAAATATCGTGCGATACCGGGCTTCTGATTCTGCGAGAGCCTCGTGAATGCGCTTCCTTTCCGTGGCATACCGCAGAGAACGGGTCAGAAGCGGGCCGTCCACTTGACCTTTGAACAGGTAATCCTGGGCTCCGGCCTTGAGCGCAGAGACACCAATCTTCACGTCCGCCAGAGTGGTCAGCACCACGATAGGGATGGAAGGATAGGCCGTTACGGTCCGATGAACCGTTTCCAGCCCCGCACTGTCCGGAAGCATCAGATCCAGAAGCACCGCGTCTGTTCCGCCCTTTCCCAATGTTTCCAGCGCCGCTCCGAGATGATCCACCCAGCGGAGGGTAAATGAGTCCTGCCCCATCTCTCGGAATAATTCTTCGATGAGCCGGGCGGCCGCACGGTCATCTTCGACCAGCAGAACGTTCATTTTTTGCATGTGTCCCCCACGACGTATCTGGGAATCCTCGCGATCCCGAACCAGAATCGCTGAAGTTCCTGAATCACGGTGAAGAACTGATCCAGATCGGAAGGTTTGGTGAGGTAACAGTTCACGTGCAATCGATAGGCCAGGAGAACATCCTCCTCAGCCCTCGACGTGGTGAGTACAACTACCGGGATATGTCGCAATTCATCATCGTTTTTTACCTCTTCCAGAATCTCACGCCCATTCTTCAAGGGAAGATTCAGGTCGAGAAGAATAAGATCGGGGACTGAGGAATTCTGATGCTGCCCCTTATGGCGAAGATACTCCATCGCCTCCACGCCATCCATCACCACATGAACATGGTTGGGGACCTTCAGTTCCTGGAAGGCCTCCATGGTAAGTCGGATGTCCGCGGGGTTGTCTTCGATGAGCAAGATCTCCATGACGCGCCCGCTATGCAAAATGCCATCCTCCGTGAACCGGAATGAACCGGAAGGATCCGATATGAGAAACGTAGGTGACGGGAAGGTATCGGGCTCTCCCGAGGCCGCGTGTGTAGAAGGATCTCATAAACCCCCTAATACTACCATTGAATGGAGTTGCAGGCTTTTAATGATTTGGTCGGCGGAGGACCGGTGCAAATATCAATGTCTAGCCTTGTATCAAGAAGCGTTTCTTTATTCCGGTAAGACGATAGTCTGAGGGATGACAGATGTCCACCCGTCAGGAGATCGGATGTTTGTGGTACTCATCGCCCTGTTCGTGATCCTTTTTGCGATGCTGGCAGGTCCCTATCTTGTTCGCTCCACTCTGGACAGGGTGTACAACGCGACGCGAACAAGTGAACTGCAGTATTCGCTCACCATCACGTCGTCCTTGGATCTCTCGGAAATCACGCTGTTTATCCCCCTGCCGACCGATGAAACGGGAACGTCTCCGGTGATACAGATGCTCGGGGCGGAAAACCAGGGCATCGCGTTTGATGGATTTAATATCTCCATATTTGGCGCCAATAACGAATCCTATCTCAGGTTATCCGCGGAGTACCTGGGCGCCTCCCAAGATCTCCCGGAACGGTCGTACACGTTTTCTGTCGCGAACAATTCTTCGGCGCTGAACACACGGGAACCGATCCGGTACGATTATACGCTGTTTCCCAAGCGGAATCTGACCGATCTCCCCTGCGCTCCCTCGTTGGGGGACGATCGAACCCAATGTTTCCGTTATCAGAGTCTCATCTATGCCTCCTACAAGACCGCTGAAGATACCCGGGTGCAGATTCGGGTAGATCTATCGGGTTCAAACCAATGGAGAATCCTGGAGGACTTTCAAAACGGATATATCGATAGTATGGATCTGGCCTTGTACGGTCCGGTAAGCGGGTGGCATTCTGCAGAGGGCCTTCTGGTTACCTCTCTTGGGGACGATAATCCCTACTGGACGGAAAGAAAAGAAGAAAGTGTCCCAATCCGGCTGAGCGGTGGAGTGGACACCAGTATGATGCGGTGGCATACCTTCACCCCTCTCCCCTGATCTTCTGGTTCTATTTTTCAGATACAGACGGCTATTTTCTCCTGCCACGGAAAAAGACTGCATAGTAGAGTTCATAGAGGCCCATCAGCACGGCTGCGGCATATCCGACCAGGGCAAGGTAAAAGATCGAGCTGGGAAGTGTCAGGCCCGAGGCCAGGAGAACGATGGAGGACCCAATTACCAGGGCGGCGATGATGACCCCGACCGTTAATTTATCGGTCGATCGATGGATCGCCAGCCGAAACCGGTCCAGATCGCCGATCTCCAGTTTGATTGCGCCCGCGGAAAGTGTTTCGAGAGCTCGGTCAAGGCTGTACGGAAGACCCATCAACCCCTCCAGAGATTCGGTGGCAGATTGTACCGCATCTTTGAGTATTTTATCGGCAGTGATCTGTCGGGAAAGTCTATCCAGATAGTTGCGGGCATGGATGGAGAAGTTGAAGTTCGGATCCAGAGCCGCTCCGACCGATGCCACCTCCATAACCACTTTGAGCATCAGCATCATGTTCATCGGCACCCGCAGCTGATATTTGCGTAAAACGGCGGTAAGATCCTCCACCATGGTACTAAAATTGAACTCTCGGAGGCGGGTCTCGTTATAGTCGGCGAGCAGGATATAGAGATCGTCTTTTAACGGATCTTCATAATCGGGTTTGATATCGGCACCTAGATCCTTTAGGGTCTGATACAGGAGGTTGATATTGTTCGTTTCGATGGAACGCAGGAGGTTGATGTACACCTGTTGCTTTTCGGGTCGTAGAACTCCCACGACACCAAAATCAAGGAACGCCAGCTCTCCGGCAGGTGTGATCAGCAGATTCCCGAAGTGGGGATCTCCGTGGAAAAATCCATCCTCAAAGATCTGCTTCATGTAGGCATTGAAACCCCGTTCCGCGATATCCACCGGGTCGATACCCATCTCCTCGATCTGTTCCCTCTGGTCGATACGGACTCCCTTGATGTATTCCATGACCAGGAGGTTGCGACCGGTGTGATTCCAGTAAATGCGGGGAAATTTGATCCCCTGCCAGCTTTCGAAATTGCTGGCCAGCCTCTCCCCATTTTTACCATCTTTGGTGAAATCCAGCTCTTTCCGGATCTGCTCCGCGAAGTCCTGGACGAGACCGGTGGGGTTGTACACGCGGGATTCCGGAAAGGTCTTCTCGATCCTGTCGGCAAGGGAACGAAGTATTGCGATATCCGTCTCGATTAACTCATCGATTCCCGGGCGCTTGATCTTCAGGACTACCTCGGTTCCGTCTTTCAACTGGGCGCGATGCACCTGGGCGAGGGATGCAGCGGCCAGAGGTTCCTCATCGATATGCCGGAAGCATTCCTCAAACACCTCGCAGTGGTCCTGTATCTCCGGCCGCAGCCGGGAGAACGCTACCGGAGGAACCCGGTCCTGGAGTTTTTTTAATTCATCGATGAGGCCGGGGGGAAACAGTTCGGTTCGGGTACTCATGATCTGGCCGAATTTTATGAACGTGGGACCCAGCTCTTCGATGGCCAGACGTATCCGTACATACACGGATTGCTGCCGTTCCGGATGCCGCCGGTATTTTCGTATTCTCCATGAAACGGGGAGCATCTCCTCCACGAGAATGCCAAACCCGTATTTGATGAGAACATCCGCGATCTGGCCGTAGCGCCGAAATCGAGTGACCATTATACTGCCAATGATGTGGCAGAAATATTTAATGATCGCGGTTAAT
>JBAIXL010000236.1:0-5583 GCA_037916685.1 Methanolinea tarda | reverse complement strand
AACAAACAAGTTTCGAAAAAAAATATGATGCAAAAAGAACGCATATCCAAAAAAACCATTATATTTGATTCATCATAGTGGAAAAAATGAATCAACAAAATACGATTAATTTTTGTTTGTGATAAATTGTACCCTCCGAAAAATAATCATAATAACCGCCAATTTTCTTGCACGTGGATGGAATCTATCTGTATCAACATTTTCTGGTGGCCGATGCCCGTGTCTCCGGTTTACTCAGCCCCATCAGACATGTGGGATTTTGGTATAGTGGGAAATCTCGCAACTTGTTGTACAAAGATCCTCACGATTGAGAGCATGGACGTCTCGATGGCCGGTCAGACGGGCGAATGACTGGAGCTCCTCGGTGCAGACTCTTAGATAATTTTCCACCTGGCGTGCTGCCGTGTCTATTTGCAGGTGCCGGCGGAATTCAGGTTTCTGGGTCGCCACCCCGGTAGGACAGGTTCCGGTATGGCATAAACGATACTGCTCACACCCGCAGGCAATCAGCGGGGCAGTGCCCACAGCAATCGCATCCGCTCCCAGCGCAAGTGCTTTGGCAAAGTCGGAGGAGACCCGCAATCCGCCGGTAATCAGCAGGGAAATACCCGTCTTCCCCTGTTCGTCCAGATAAGAGCGGGCACGGTGAAGTGCAAAGATGGTGGGAATAGAGGTGGCTGCTTTGATATACTTGGGAGCGGCACCGGTTCCCCCCGGTCGACCATCAATGGTGATGAAATCGGGACCGGCACCCAGTAATACTTCAAGGTCCTCCTGGAGGTTACCGGCAGCAATTTTCACCCCGATCGGTTTCCCTCCCGATTGGGACCTCAGCCATGCGATCTTCTTGCGAAGATCCTCTCCATTCCGTATATCATCAAATGATGCAGGACTGACGATATCGCTACCTTCCGGATATCCCCGTACCTTGGCAATCTCTGCCGTTACTTTTCTACCGGGGAGGTGGGCTCCCAGCCCGGGTTCTGCGGATTGACCGAGTTTGATCTCGATCCCATCAACGGATCTCAGGGACTCTGGGGTCACGCTGTAGCGATTGGGCACATATTCAAAGATATAGCGGTACGCGTGCTGTCGTTCTTCTTCTAATATTCCTCCCTCTCCGGAACCAATCGCGGTGCCCACTGCAGCACTCCCCCGGGCTAGGGCGATCTTGGCCTCCCGTGAGAGCGCTCCAAATGACATGTGGGTGACGATAATCGGAGTATCGATGATCATCGGCTGAACGGCGTTGGGTCCGATAATAGTCCGGGTAGAGACGGGGATATCCGTATTCAACGGTATTCGGGCGATCTGGGCGCCCTTGATCAGGATGTCGTCCCAGGAGACCACAGGTTTCCTGGTCCGCATGGGCTCGATAACAGAGGTCCCCGTAGTCGCCATAAACCGGATATCTGAGAGATATTCCTCGACTCGTTCACCTACATCGGCATCCTGACGGTACACTCTTGATACCACCTCGACTGGAGTATCTTCATGCGGCCGAACCGGCAGATCCTGGGTAACAGAGGAGCCCGCGCTGAGAATTCTGAGGTGGGTAGCGTCCGCACTGCAGATCGGGCAACGCCATTCAGGGGGAAAATCCTTCGGGACCGTACCGGGAGGAATCTTTCTCTCCGGAATTCCCCTGACCGAATCGTATTCAAATACTTCGCAAATGGTGCACCGGTACAGGACCATATGTATCCCTCGGAATGGGGCCGATATAAGGATATGGGCCGTATGAATTTTCCCTCTAAATTCGGCCAATCCAGGAGAATACCAGTTCCGATGGCTACCAGGATCACAACAAGGGCGATATACCCGCCCGCGTGTGAATCGCCCGTGCCAGGAACTTGTTTTTCTGGATATACCTCCCCCCAATACCTAGGCTGAACCCTACCCCGCCAAAGTGATCCCAATGGCATCGATGATCGCATGGCTCAAACTCAGGCAGGGGCTCCCCAAGATCTCAACATAGTAATCCCCACGGCGATTACAACAATGATGAGAGCAATTTCTCCTGTTTCCAGTCTAGAATGATGAGGAATCATCCCCGTCCCCTCAGAAACGGGCAAACGCCCCACCCATGGATATACAGATGAAAGAAAGCAGCACCATATGGTAGGGCCATAGCGGGGCCAATCCTCCGGTATTACCCGGGATAATCGCACCCCCAATGACGTAGGCAGCGGTGAGGGATCCATAGAGATTGCAGGTGGTTCTTCATATTTGTGACCTGCTGCCCACGGAAATACTCCATGGATTCGGATTGATTGCATGATAATCCTAAGAAAGTGCCAGGTGGTATAGAAACAGAGAACGACTGGAGAGATAAAAAGAGAAAACCGTTACAGCCGCGGTTTCCCCTTCAATGCTTCCCCGAGAAGAGTGACCGAGGACTCGAGATCCTTCAGATCGACCACCTCCACCGGGGAGTGGACGTAACGGGTGGGAACACTCACCGTGGTGCTGGGTATCCCGCCCTTGGTGAGATAGATGGAAGACGCATCCGTCGTTCCTCCCGCCCCGACCTCCAGCTGGTAGGGAATCTGGTGTTTCTCCGCGGTATCGGTAAGCCAATCCACCATCGCCCTGCTTGCGATCAATCCTCTTCCGGCGGCATCGACAATCGTAATTGCGGGACCCTTCCCTACCTCCAGAGAGGACTGCCTCTTCTTGATGCCGGGATGATCCCCGGGGGTGGTCACGTCCAGCGCGATCGCGCAGTCCGGGTCCAGGGTGAAGGCGCTGGTGCGAGATCCCTTCAGCCCTACCTCTTCCTGCACGGTGCAGACTGCATAAATGGTGTGCGGGGTATCCAGCTGCTGCATGATGCGGACCAGCGCAGTTACTCCCACCCGGTTGTCGAATGCCTTTCCGGTCACCCGTGAGCCTGCCAGCGGGGTGAGTTCCCGATCCATGGTGATGGGAGTCCCGATTTCTATCCCCAGTTCCCGGGCCTCTTCGGGGCTGCGGACTCCGATGTCGATGAACATGTCTTCTATTTTTACCGGTTTCTTGCGTTCGTCCTCATCCATCACATGGATGGGTTTTCCACCCACCACACCATAGACCGGGTTTTCCCCTCCAAAGAGGATCACCCGTTGATTATAGAGTGTCGGAGGATACCATCCTCCCAGGGTGACAAACCGGAGGAATCCCCGTGCATCGATATATCTCACCATCATCCCGATTTCATCCATGTGAGCCGCGAGCATCACACTGAATCCATCCCCCTTCCGGACTGCAATGAGATTTCCCAGCGTATCCGTCATCATTTCATCAACGGACGGTTTCAGTTCCTTTTGTATAAGGTCTGAGACGTTTCCCTCGTAGCCCGACACACCGTGAGCATTGGAGAGCTTCTCCAGGAGTTTGTCAACCATGTACTTCACTCACTGCCTCTTGTATTCGGGATAAGGCCAATCGCAGATCCTTTTGGGATGCCGCATAGCTCAACCGGGCATATCCTGGAGCGTTCTTGCCGAATGCAGTTCCCGGAACGATAACCACACCCTTCTTCAGGATCCGTTGCAGGAGCCGTGCCTCCATGGGTATAAACGCATAGAATGCCCCTTCCGGACGGGGAAAAGAGATTCCCAGGGAGGTGAGTCCTTGATACACCAGATCCCTGCGTGCCTGATATTCCTTCTTCATCTCCCGGACCGGTTCCTGTGTACCGGTATACGCCGCGAGGGCGGCATACTGAGATATGGAGGTGGCGCACGCCTGCGCATACTGGTGGACCTTCATGCACTGATCCACCACCTCTTTCTCAGCGGCCAAATATCCCAGCCTCCAGCCGGTCATCGCATAGGTCTTGGAGGCGGCGTTGATGGTAATGACATCCTCTCCGAAGCGGGCCGGGCTCACATGCACCTGCTCATAGCTGAAGTGCTCGTACACTTCATCGGAGACCACGATTACCCCGGCATCCTGGGCATATTCCACGAGTGCCCGGATACTCTGTTCACTCTCCATCGCTCCGGTGGGATTGGAGGGCGAATTCAGGATAAAGATCCGTGCACCATCCATCGCTTCCTTGGCCTTTTCCACGTCCAGGTGGAACTGCGCATCCAGGGATAGCCCCTCCGGTCTCCCTTCTGCAATGGTCGCCAGGGCCGCATATGAGACAAATCCCGGATCCGCCAGCAGGACCCGGTCTCCTGGATTGACCAGCGCCTGTAGCACGATATGCAGGGCTTCGCTGGCACCCGCGGTCACCAGAATCTGATCCCGCAAGTACGTCAGGCCGTTTTCTGTCCGCAACTTATGGGAGATGGCATCCCGTAATTCCTCGATGCCGGCATTGACCGTGTAACCGGTCTTTCCCTCACGGATGGCCCGAATAGCGGCTTCCTTGATGTGGGCCGGGGTATCGAAATCCGGTTGTCCCAGCCCGAGATTGATGGAATCTCTTCCTGCTCCCTCGAACATCTTCCGGATGCCCGAGGTTTCCAGCGATTCTACGCGCCGAGCAAACATTTTCTTTTTCACCTACTCGATGTTGGCATGTCTTCCTTTCAGGTCCTCGACTCTGCATTCACGAAGATCCATCAGCGCCGAGATCACCGCGTCGGCGAATACCATAGCCGCCGTCTCAAATAACGTTCCCAGGGGTGCAAAGGATTTATGTTCTCCCATCATCTGGCGGACCTCGAATTCTGCGGAAGGATCGCGTGTTTCTTCTCTCTGGCTGGGGATGGTCACCACACAGTGTGCGATTCTTCCGATGCGGGAATTGGGGCTGAAGGTGATCAGACAGACACGGGCTCCGATCGTGTTCGCCGTCTCTGCGAGGTCGGCGATGGTCTTGGTCTCTCCGGAGCCGGAAAATATCACCACCAGATCCCTGGGCCGCAAAGCGGGAGTGATGGTCTCACCGACAACAAATGAGGTGAGGCCCAGATGCATCAGCCGCATCGCAAAACCTTTGGCCACCAGACCGGACCGGCCTGCACCCATGACAAATATTCGACCGGAACAGGTGACCTCGTTCAGAAACCGATCGATGTCCTCACCGGAGATGTGGTTGGCGATGGACCGTATCTGCGAGGCCATCAGGAGCATCATCTCCTGCACTTCAGTATTGCCCATATTCGTTCTATTGTAGATCGGGAGGAGATATAGCGGTTGTGGAAACAGATCCTGCCGATGAAAATTTCAAAGGAGTACGAGCCTTTTTTCTGGAAAACAGACCCGAGAATGGGAGAACACCATGTCGAGAGGCGATCGCATCCGCTAGCACAAGGGACTGTGAATATGAAAAAATGCGAATTTATCATCCGGGAGGCGTACTATTCCCCGGATCCAACAAAATGACGGGAGAGGACGCTCTTCGTCTGCTTGAAACGGCTCAGAGAACCGAGATCACCGAGCATATCATCTATCGGCGGCTTGCCTTGGTGACCCGGGAATCCCATAACCGTCAGGTGCTGGAAACCATTTCGAACGAAGAGCTCGGCCATTATACCTTTCTGAAGAAGATCACGGGGAAGGACGTTCCGCCCCATACGTTGCGGATAGGGTGGTATTACGCCCTTGCCCGGCTTCTGGGAATCACGTTCTCCATCAAGCTGATGG
>JBAIXL010000235.1:0-13855 GCA_037916685.1 Methanolinea tarda | reverse complement strand
ATCGTGCACGCCCATCCGCCCCATGCGATCGCGCTCTCGTACTTGGGCGAAGAGGTGAAACCCTGCGACTGTGTCGGAGAGATGCTCTGCCGGGCGATCCCGGTGGTGGAAGGGGCATCCGGTACGCCGGCCCTGGCCCGGGTAGTGGCAGAGGCCCTTCGTGCCGCACCGGCCGTCCTGGTGCGGGGACACGGGACGTTCGCCGTGGGGTCAACCCTGGATGAGGCGTATGCGGTCACTTCGGCGGTGGAACATGCCTGCCACATCCTGGTTCTCCTGAACCTGCTTAAAAAGTGATGGTGAACGCTATCGCGGGGAATCATCCGGTTCCCGATACTCATTTCTGATGTTTCCGGAATTCCTGGATCTCGAGCTGTATCTCGCGGTGGAACGCGAGCATCATGTCACCGATCACCCCGAACATCAGCATCTCGAACCCCAGCGTGATCAAAAGAAGGGTGAGAATGGTGAGGGGCAGATGTTCGATATTCCGGAACCATTCCAGAATCACGTAGATACCGGTCACCGCTCCTCCCGCGAACAGAATAATCCCGATAAGGCCGAAGTAGAAGAGCGGATTATTGACCCGGGCGAGGCGGTAGATGGCGCGGATGATGCGAAATCCGTCCCGGAAGGGATTCAGTTTGGTATGGGTGCCCGTTCGTACCCCATAGTGGACCGGCACCGCGGTGATGCGCTGATTGTTCTTCATCGCCTGCACGGCCATCTCGGTCTCTATCTCGAAACCGGTCTCCCGCAGGTGCATCTGACGGATTGAGTCCAGCGTAAAGGCACGATAACCGGAGAGGATGTCTGAGAGGTACCTCCCGTGGGCCATCTTGAAGAGATTGTTGATCAGCCAGTTACCCATGCGGTTCAGCCGGGAGAACGATGCATTTTCAATCCGTACGCCGATCACATGCTCAACTCCCTGGAAGAGAGGAGATACCATACGATCCGCCTCACGGGCAGAGTAGGTGCCGTCACCATCTACCATCAGCACGTACGGAAGAGAGATCAGGGAAAGGGCTTCGATGATGGCGTTCCCTTTTCCCCTCGAGGTCTGGGTGTGGACTTCCGCTCCACCCTTCCGGGCAATCGCCTCCGTGCCATCCGAGCTGTGACCGTCTATCACGAGAATGTGTGGATAGCCTGCCTCATGGAATTCCTGTATGACCGATCCGATGGTGGGGGCTTCGTTTAAGGTCGGGATGAGGACGCAGACCTGTTCCCGGTTGAGATCCATCCGTACAGTATATATCTGACCGTTCCCCATAAGCCCTTGCATGCATGTCCACAAAAAAGGCCTCAGAGCCCTCGGAATCGCCGAGAGCTTCGCAGGTAGGGATTCTTCCACTCTGGCCGGTGTGGTCATGCGTAAAGATCTGCAGATCGACGGTATCGCCCTCACCCGGATCACCGTGGGGGGTATGGACGCGACCGCCGGTGTGCTGCGAATTGTAGAGAACCTGGGTCGTCAGGATGTGAACTTCCTCATGCTCTCCGGGGGCATCATCGCGTGGTACAACATTTTCGATCCACAGGAGATCCTTGAATGTACCGGAATTCCCATCCTTATGGTGACCTACGAGGAATCTGAGGGGCTGGAAGAGGATATCCTTCGTCACTTTCCGGGAGACGAGACCCGCCTGGAGGCATACCGCCGGCTGGGAACACGGATGCCCTTCACCCTTTCCACGGGATATACCGTGTTCCTTCGTTCGTGGGGAGTATCGGAAATCTCGGCGGCCGCCCTCTGCGATGCATTTACCCGGGACGGAAAAGTTCCGGAACCGCTGAGGGTTGCCCGTCTTGTGGCCCGATCCGTGATATATCTGGAATAGGACCGGGATAAGCAGGGTCCAGGTCTTCTGGAAATTTCAGACCAGCGCCACAATTCCTTCTGCGATCAGCGTGACCGCGATAGCCGAGAGGAGCATCCCCAGCACCCGGGCGAGGATGCCGATGATCACCTCACCCGCCAGTCGTTGAATCTCGGCCGAATATTTCAAGATCAGCCAGGTGGCCACCAGGGATAACGCGATGGCCAGGGCGGGAATGAGCAGTCCATACCGAGACGAGAGCAAAAGGACGGTGGTGATGGTGCCCGGACCGCAGAGAAGGGGTGTCCCGATCACGACTCCGGCCACGCTCTTCTTATGATCCTTGCCGGTAGGAATCTGAACGTCCAGCGTTTCCTGCATCCCCAGGATGAGCAGCAGGATCCCTCCGGCCACTTGGAAGCTGGCGATGGTGATCTGGAGGATACCGAAGATCAGGAAATTAAAGAAAAGAAAGAGATACATGAGAAATCCGGCCACCCCTACCGCGATCCATGCCTGGCGTGTGATCTCCCCGGCGGGCTGACCCTGCATCATGTCGGAAAATATGGGTATACTCAGCAGGGGATCGAGGATGACAAACAGTGCACTGAAAGAATAGAGAAGCGGAGAGAGGAACCCGTCCATATTTCCTGTATTCTGTCTCTTCGGGAACGGATAAAGGCGGTGGTCATTTCATATAGGGCCACGGATAATACCTCTGTAGTCTCAAGTGAGTGGGGTGGCGTATGGGTCTTTGGGAGGGGTTCCGGGTCCAGAAATTCCTTCGTGCCCTGGATGATACGGATCCGAAAGTACGCATCGATGCGATCGATGCGCTGGGGGAAACGGGTGATTCACGGGCGGTGGAACCGCTCATTCAGGCGATGCAGAAGACGGAGAATGCGGGCATACCCCAGGCCAGAATGATCGTGGCGCTCGGCACCCTCGGGGATCCAAGAGCGACGGAGATACTGTTGAAGGTCGTGTATAACCGCATCGACACGGTCCCCTTTTCGGATATCGCCCGTGTCCGGGCGGTGGAATCCCTGGGTCACATAGCCGACGAACGGGCGATCCGGCCTCTCCTCCGGTACATGAAACTACAGGGAGAGCGGCAGGGAACCTTTGAAGGACAGATCTTTACGTCTATCCGGGATGCCCTGGCGGAGATGGCACGGAAGCACCCGGGTATCTTCTACGAGACGATGCAGGATCCGGATGATTATATTCGTTCTGAAACCGCACGGGTTCTTCGTACTGTTCTCGAACCGGAGAGTGTCCCGGTCCTGATCCACGCGCTCAACGACCGAAATTATGTGGTGCGTATCAACGCCGCAGAGGCTCTGGGTCTCCTGGGAGATCCCGGTGCAGAGGAAGGATTAAGATCGGCTCTGAAGGACGTAAATCGGGACGTGCGCAGCGCCGCCCGGGGGGCACTGGAAAGGATGGAGCGGAACCGCCGGTCCGCGGTATCCCGCACCGATCCCGGCACCGAATCCTCCCGGTGACCTATGCGGTTCCCGTTGGAGACCTTCCGTTTCAATTTTCACTACTATTATCTGGAAGAAACGTGAGAGTACTCCACAGGAGACGAGAATTGGTGTCAGTAGCCAGCCCGCATGAGACAAATCGGAGTTTTATCGTTCTTCTCCAGCTGGTGGACATCGCGGTGGCGGCTCACTCGCGAGGGGATGAAGAAGTCCGGGATTACGCACTGGAAGAACTGGGCGATATGATGAAATCCTACCGGTTGAGTAATGTCCTATCGGTGCTGGGAAACCACATGTAATCCGCTCCGGGTCCCTGCGATTTTCTGGTGAGTCCTATGCCGTATAGCGGTGGCGGGAAATGGTACGATTAGTCGTTGTATCAATGATATCCACCTGCACCAGGTCTCCGGGAACGAAGGTTCCGTCTGTAAAATCGATCGTGGCCGTTTCACCCGGTGTCCAGGTGCCACCCGAACAACCCGCGCCTCCCATCCACTGCACTCCGTAATGACGGGTAGAGATGAATTCGTGACCATCCAGTGTACTGATGGCCGCGGACAGGGGTATGTGGTTACGATAAAAAACGGCCTTCAGCCACCGGTTCTCGAATGCTCGGGTTCCGGTATGGACCAGAATAACCCGGCTATCGTAATTGAAACGGTACGGGGCGAGATCGCTGTGGTGATCGATACTCTGGATAACAAGGATCGCAGGAGGTTCACCGAGTTCAAAGCTGGGAAGACGGAAAAGGAAGAGCACCAGCAATGCCAGGATCAGGGTGAGCGCTACGAGTAGGATCGTCGCAATAACCGGTGAAATACCCTGCGGGCGATCCAGGGGAGGATGCACGATACGAGGTTAGGTGTAAACAGATAATGAAAGGCTAGGAATCGATCTCGAATCCCGCTCTACTTCTTCGCTTCCTCGATCGCCAGCTGATAGATCCAGTCCACGATCAGGTTGCACTCTTCCACGATGCACTCCCGATCGCAGGCGATACAGGGGACCAGCTCTTCTTCCGCCATGAGAAGACAGGCATCGACGGTCTTTTTCTTCCCCCTGAGCAGGTAGGTCTTGATGCCGTCGCTGCGGTGCTCGACCCTCTCGATGAGCCCGAGGTCCAGGAGTTTCTTGACGATGCGGGAACATTTCCGGCTGTCGATGTCCAGCTGTTTCCAGAGCTCGCTCTGCAACACCCCTCCCGGGGTGCACTGGATGAGACGCAGGGCTTCTTCTTCCAGGGATGCCATAACCGTACGGTGCTTAGATGACCGGGGCGATGGTTAAAATATTGTTGCCCCGGATCACCACGGTTCCCAGATTTCGTCCCCTCTGGTTATCCACAAATTCGATGGTCTCTTCCATGTGGAGATTGAGGTACTCATCCACCGCGATGAGTCTTCCCTGCAACTTTCTTTTTTCGTCTTTGATCTCCACGATCACCTTCGAATCGACGAGGCCAAAGACCTTTTTAATCGGTAGAACGATGCTGACCGCCATCTCCGTTATGTGGTGAATGGAACATGATAAATATTTGTGAATGAGGAGATCCTCCTTCACGTCGTTGCCACGGTAAGGATCGCTCGTTTGCGATAAAAAGGAGGTTCAAATCAGGAAAGAGAAAAAAAGGGAGAGATTACCACATCTCCGGTATCTCTTCCCAGCGGCCTTTCAGGTTCTTTTCCACTTCGGGGAGGGTGGTATATTCCATCTCGTCCAGGGAGAGACGGTGGGGTTCGAAGGGCCCGTGTGCCCGCAGCACATCGGCCAGATCGTTCACCTTGTCCCGCACCCGATTATAGGCGGGATCATCGAACATGTCGGTCGGCCCCAGCAATTTTCCGTCGTTGACCTGGAATCCCAAGCAGATCACGCGGGGCGGCCCGTCAAAGCGGGTGCATTTGGCGTCGCACAGCCCGACCGGCATGAGCGGGCCGTGATGGGAACCCCGCATCCATCCCGCAACGATGACCGGGGTAGCGAAGGGTTCGATCACCTCACCCACCGCGGGTAGCCCACTCTGCGCCCGTACCAGCATCACGGGATCGTCCTTGCCCACGTATCTTCCGGCGATAAGGCTCAATCGCTGTGTGCTGGTGGAGGCGGCAATGACACCGTCCTTTCTCCACACATACTTGACCACGTACCGTGAAGGAGCGCCGATGTATGCGAGGAGGCTGTGTATCTCCTCCGGAGTGCGGAAGCGGACCTTACGCTTCAATTTCACATCATGCACTTCGAAGATGAATCCTTCGTGCATCTGCGGATCGATCACCAGTCCCGGCGTATTGAACGGATCGGCAAACATCTTGTAGAGGAAGAAGTTCCAGGCACCGGGCTCGGTTTTGTCTGCCATAAAGGCAATGAGCGGGTCGCTCTTGCGCTCTTCAAACTCGATCTCCGCGACTCCCGGGCCCATGCCCTTGACGTTGCAACTGAACGCATCGCAGAGGAGATCCTGACCCGCCCCATACAGCTTCATCTCCTTTGCCATCTCTGCGCAGGCAACGAAGGTGTTCCATGCCAGTTCGTGGATCTCCTTATCATCCTCTCCCCTCCGGTGGGTCATAAGCAGCTGCAGATCGTCACCCACGTGCGTAACAAAGGAATCGATGAGGAGAGTTCCCTCTGCCTGTTTCAGGAGTTTTGCGGCCTTCTCCAGGATGAGGGAATGGGTATGCGAGTGGCCGGGAAGACTCCCGATATCGGCTTTAATCAGAGAAATGGTTATCTTTGCCATGCAGATTCAACACCTGTCCATCTGGGCAGCTATAGAGTTGTTGTTTGATGTTTTATTTTCTTCCACTATGATCTGACCGCACCGTACGATCTATCGTCCGGAACGAAGGCATGGCTGAGACCCCGTGGCGAGAATCTCCAGAATCAAGAGTGAAAAGGAATTTATGGGGAGAGATCGTTTGAAAAGGTGATCTCCAGCACACCATGGGCCAGTCGGGAAACCATGGTGTCGGTACGCACGGGAGGAAGCTCTACCGAGGTCTTGAACCGGCGCTCTCCCCCGTCCGCATAGATGCGGAGAACCCGGCCGGTGACCTGGAGGTGGGTGGTGGATACATCGGCTCCGGGCACTTCTGCCAGGATTCTGACCTCGCCGTCTTCCTCATAGATCTCGACCGGCGGCTCATCGACAATGCGGGAGACCGGCGTGTCCCGGGAGTCGCCTCCACGGGAGATCTCCCCGCCGCTCACGATGACGTGAAAACCCGCGGGAAGGGATCCGTCCGTTCCACGAAGAGTCTGTTCCAGGATCCGGCGGATTATCTCTTCGATCTCTCTGAATTCGTCTCTGTGGATTCGTTCACCCATGGTTACCCTGCCACAGCCAGAGGAAGTTTCGGCTTCCTCTCCAGCAGTTCCTCAACCTTTTTGGTCAACTTCTCTATCTCCTTGAAATCCTTCGGGCGGCCATAAATTTTTGAGCGCAGATCTTCGACCAGCTTTTTCAGATTCTTCTCTTCCTTAGTGCCCAGTACGATCTCCGCCCGCTTCACGGAGGAGAAGGCACGCTCCAGAATGGTCTGCTGTTCTGTTCCATAGATCATCGCCCACGCCTTGCGTTCTGCCTCTTCCAGGTTGTCCCGATTCAGGGAGGGTTTCACTTTCTGGAAGGCTGCATCGAAATGGTGGCGGGTAATCTTCACGTAGGGGATGGCATCCTTCATCTCCTGTTCGGTCTTCCCCGTCATGGTCTTTACAAACTCCCGCATGGCAGATAGTTTGGCCTCCCGCACCAGAGCCTCGATGTCTGCACCCACGAACCCCTCGGTCTTCCGCACCAGCTCGTCCACATCCAGATCGGCGGAGAGCACCCTCTCCTCCTCCGGCCCTTCCTCAGTCAGATACACCTGGAAGATCTTTTTCCTTCCTTCGGAATCCGGCGGAGGAACGTAGATCACCCGGTCCAGGCGACCCGGGCGCATCAGGGCCTCGTCCAGCATATCCGGACGGTTGGTAGCGGCAAGCACCACCACATTCTTCAGCTCCTCCAGGCCGTCCAGCTCGGTGAGAATCTGGCTCACCACACTCTCCGTCACGTGGGAGCTGCCCGCATACATGCCCCGCCGGGGGGCCAGGGCATCGATTTCGTCAAAGAAGATGATGGAGGGCGCGGCCTGGCGTGCCTTGCGGAACATCTCCCGCACTCCTTTTTCAGACTCCCCGACCCATTTGGATAGGAGTTCCGGTCCCTTGATGGAGATGAAGTTCACCTCGCTCTCATGGGCGACCGCTTTGGCCAGGAGTGTTTTCCCGGTACCGGGCGGACCGAACAGGAGGATCCCCTTCGGTGCCCGCGTCTTCAGACGGGCAAAGATGTCCGGGAAGCGCAGCGGCCACTCGACCGCCTCCTGAAGATCCGCCTTAACCTCTTCCAGGCCGCCGACGTCTTTCCAGGTAACATTGGGAATCTCCACCAGCACTTCGCGCATGGCACTGGGTTCGACATGCTTGCGTGCTCCTTCGAAGTCCTCCCGGGTGACCTTCAGCGCATCGATGATTTCTGCCGGAATCGCCTCTTCAATCTGTATCTGGGGCAGAATCTTCCGCAGGGCGTGCATCGCCGCCTCTTTCACCAGCAGTGCGATGTCCGCCCCCACGAATCCGTGGGTGGTGGCGGCGAATTCCTCGAGGTTGACTCCTTCCGCCAGCGGTACTCCCCGGGTGTGGATCTGGAAGATCTCCAGCCGGCCTTTGCGATCCGGAATGCCGATCTCGATCTCACGATCGAACCGCCCTCCACGACGGAGTGCCGGATCAATCGCATCCGGCATATTGGTCGCGGCGATCACTACCACTTTGCCTCGGCTTTTCAGGCCATCCATCAGGGAGAGCAGCTGGGCGACCACCCTCCTCTCCACCTCACCCGTCACTTCTGCCCGCTTCGGCGCGATCGCATCGATTTCATCGATGAAGATGATGGACGGAGCGTTCTGCTCTGCCTCTTCGAATACATCGCGAAGCTGCTTTTCGCTTTCCCCGTAATACTTGCTCATGATCTCGGGGCCGGAGAGGGTGATGAAATGGGCATCCACCTCGTTCGCCACCGCTTTGGCAATCAGGGTCTTACCGGTACCCGGAGGGCCGTAGAGAAGAACCCCTTTGGGTGGCTCGATTCCCAGTCGCTGGAAGATCTCTGGATGGCGCAGGGGGAGTTCGATCATCTCCCGCACCAGGTCGAGCTCCGTGCCCAGGCCTCCGATATCCTCATAGTGGACATCCGGGACCTTCTTCTTCGCTTTTTCCGCCTCGTAGGGGGTCTCCTTTAACTCGATCTCGGTTCCTTCGTCCACGATCCCCACTCCCTTGGGGACTACTTTGGAGATGACAAAGGTCAGGGGATTTCCGAGCACGGCGACCCTAATGCTCTGCCCCTCCTGGACGGACCGGCCGGAGAGGATCCGGGCCAGATACTGCTCCCCTCCCACCAGACGGATGGGCTCGGCGGGATTGATCACCACCTTCTTGGCATAGCTCACTTCGGCTTTCTGGATGCGGACCTTCTCATCGATCCCTGTCCCGGCATTGCTGCGGATACTTCCGTCGATACGAAGTATCGCTTTGCGGGTATCTTCGGGCCCGGATGGCCACACGACCGCGAATGCCTTCTTTTTTCCCTGAATTTCGATGACATCACCGCTGACCAGGTCAAGCGATCGCATGGTATCGATGCTGACCCGGGCGATGCCCCTTCCGGCATCTTCCCGGTAGGCCTCCTTAACGGTAACTTCATACGTAGATGTACTCGGCATGTATCTTCCACACCTTGAAAATTTACTTAAAGTTAGTGTATACTAATATATAAAAAGTGAGTTCGTCACAGGGGTGAACAGCGATAGACTTTCTTCTCCGTCACAATCAGATCCATGCGCACATCGTCCGCGTCCTGGGGCAGGAGGGTCTGCTGCTGCAGAGAAAAGGCGATTCCAATCTTTACTATGTGACGGTGCCGTTTCAGGAACCGGTCGTAATACCCGGCTCCATACCCCAGACGGGATCCTGTGGCATCAAAAGCAATGAGGGGAATGACCGCAACTTCGACGGCATCGGGCGACGCGGGAATCTCATTGCCGATGGGTTCCGGGACCTGAAAGGTGCTGCGGACCAGACAGGCCGGGTTATGAAGATAGGAAAGACGGAGACTGCCGGTGTCTTTTTCGATGATGGGCACCACCACGTTCTTACCGACAGAGAGCAGGGTCTCGATCAGGTGACCGGTGTCGACTTCGGGAGGTTTCGATGCGTAGACCAGAACGGTGGTGTAGGGAGAGAGAAGAGGTATCAGGTGCTCTTCGATGCAGGCGCTCCACTCCTCCCTTCGGTCCGACGGAATCATCGCCCGTGCCGATTTCGCCGACTCACGGATTTTCGCTTTCGTGCGATGCATCTCCCGGTATGATATCGGAAATGTCGGGATTAAGGATTGCGGGTATGGCGGGACCGGACCCCGGTGACAATCCTCGGATGCGATCCCTCTGAAACATAGAGGGAATGTTTAGAATTTGAAATACCGGTTCACGATCTTCAGGGCGCAGTAATCGCCGCACATGGTGCAGGTATCCGCATCGGCAGGCAGGCGCTCCTTGCGGATCGCCCGGGCCCGCTCCGGATTGATGGCCACGGCAAATTGCCGCTCCCAGTCCAGGTCGCGACGGGCATGCCCCATCTCCTGGTCTGCCTCCCGTTTTTTGAGCTTCACCATGTCCCCCACATGGGCCGCGATTCGGGAACTGATCACCCCTTCAAACACCTCTTCCGGGGTGGGGAGAGCGAGGTGTTCGCTGGGCGTTACGTAACAGATAAAATCCGCACCGTAGGACGACGAAAGAGCGGCACCGATGGCAGCGACACGATCGTCGTATCCCGGGGCGATGTCGGTGACCAGAGGACCGAGCATATAGAAGGGCTTGCGGTTGGTCACCCGTTTCTGCAGGATCACATTTGCTTCGATCTCATCGACCGGGATATGGCCCGGTCCTTCGACGATGGTCTGTACACCGGCGGCATGAGCCTTGTCCGCAAGCTCTGCATTGATCAGGAGTTCCTGGATCTGGGCCCGGTCGGTCGCGTCGTGCACGGCACCCGCTCGCATGCCGTTTCCCATGGAGAGCGTCACGTCATGTTCTTTCATGATCTCCAGAAGGTAATCAAACTCGGCAAAGAGAGGGTTCTCTTTTTTGTTGTGGAGCATCCAGGCGGTCATAAATGCCCCGCCCCGGGAAACCAGTCCGCCGTGTCTCCCCTGGTTCTTCAGCCGCTCCAGGGTCACGAAGTTGATCCCGGTATGGATGGCCATGAAATTGGTACCGGCCTTCGCCTGTTCGGCCGTGATGCGGAAGAGATCATCCTCCCGCATGTGTACCACCGCACCATCTTTGCGGGCCGCCTCGATGAAGGCCTGGTACAGGGGGACGCTCCCTACGGAGAGCGAGGTCGCCTCTACCACCCTTCTCCGGATCTCCACCAGATCTCCACCTGTGGAGAGCTCCATCAGCGTATCGGCACCCGCACGTTCGGCCATGTGGGCCTTCTCCACTTCCATATCGATATCCGAGATATCCGTGGAGGTTCCGATAGAGGCGTTCACCTTGGTACGCAACCCTTCGCCTATACCGCAGATCTTCACCGTGCGGTACGGTGAGATCGGAATGACGATTCGGCCTTCCGCGATTCCCCGTCGCACGAACTCTTCCGTTACACCCTCTTCCCGTGCAACGGTCTGCATCTCTTCTGTTACGACCCCGCGTTTTGCCGATGCGATCAGACTCATATCATATCCATGGGAAGAAAAAGAAGATAAAGGCTTTTTTCTTCCTTTCGCTAATAAATTTTGGTTGTTCTCTCCGCAAGTAAATTTGTTTTCCTTAAGTAAACCTGGGTTTATCTCGAGCCTATGGGCGGGATATGGAAAAAGAAGGCAAATTTATCGGGATTCGACCGGGGTGTCAGGAGTCAGGAATCCCAGAGATCTGCGGAGTCTCCGGGAGGTAGCAGACGAACGCTGCCATCCGTGGCAATAGGTTCATGAAATCATCTATCCAAATGTATACACCACTGGTGGATTTTTTGCAGGTCAACTTCGGCGGATTCATTCCTTTGAGCACGGTCGACTGGTACGGGATCGCGACCTGCACAGTGTTCCTCCGGGGGTGTCCGGTCCGCTGCACCTACTGCCATAATCAGGATATTCAGGAAGGCGAAGACTGGCGGGATGTATCCGAGGTACTGGACATGGTCCGTTCCTCACGCATGCTGGTGAGCGGGGTGGTCTTTTCCGGCGGAGAGCCCACCATGCAGAAGGAAGCCCTGGGGAAGCTTGCGGAAGGAAGCCGGAAGATGGGCCTGAAGGTGGGTATCCAGACCAATGGGGTCTTTCCGGAGACGCTCGAAGAACTGATTCGCCACCGGCTGGTGGATCGGATCGCGCTGGACGTCAAGGCACGATGGGAACGGTACGATAACCTGTTGAAGAAACAGTATTCCCTCCGAGTACAGCAGTCTCTCGCCCTCTGTAGTACGGCGTACCAGGATGGATCATTGCCGGAATTTGAAGTCGTGATCACCCTATTCCGGGGATACGAGGATGAGGTGAAATACATCGCACGGGGACTTCCGGAGGGAGTTCTGGTCCTGCAGCAGGGGGTAGTCGACTCGGTACCCCCGCTCCAGGAACGGGAACTGCAGGCGATCGCAGACGGTCTGAACCGGAAAGTCAAGATCCGCACCCGCGGGGAAGGGGAGGTTTTCTATGATGGTACTAGGAGTCGTCGGTCTGCCGGCGAGCGGTAAGAGCGAATTCTCCGGGGTGGCCCGGGAGCTTGGGATCCCGGTGGTGGTGATGGGGGACGTAATCCGACAGGCTGTTTTCGAGGCCGGAATGAACCCCACCGATGAAAATCTCGGACAGATGGGAAACCGTCTTCGGGCCCAGGAGGGGATGGACGCCATCGCCTCCCGCTGCATTCCCTGGATCGAACGGCAGACCTCTTCCCTGGTGGTGGTGGACGGCATCCGGGGACATCAGGAAGTACGCCTCTTCCGGGATCATTTCCCGGATTTCTGTCTCATCGGCATTCAGGCCGATTTCCCGACCCGTCTGCAACGGCTGCGCGGCCGCCGGAGATCGGATGACCCCACTCTGGAAGAAGATCTGATGCAGAGAGATGCACGGGAGCAGGCATGGGGGCTGTCCGTCGCCCTGGAGGAGGCGGACTGCACCCTTGAAAACACCGGGGACCTGGAATCCTTCCGTGAGGAAGTCCGCCAGCTGCTGCGGAGGTTCTGCCGGGAGGCCCCATGACCCTCCGTTTCTTTTTCTCCTCATCCCGCCTCATCTTTGGCTCCACGGACTGGGTGTCCGGACTGGAGGAGATCGGGTACACCGGGTGGGAGATCGTGGCAGACGGAAAGTACCGGTTTGACAATCCCGAATCCTTCCGGGAGATCCGCGAGACCCTCGCCTCCACCCATCTCGACGCCACGGTCCATGCCCCCTACAGCGACCTCAATCCGGCCTCCCTGAATCCTCCCATCTGGAAGGAGTCAATTCGGCAGATCCGCACCTGCATCATGCGATCGGCAGAGATTACCGACCAGGTGACCATCCATCCCGGGTATCTCTCTCCGGTAGGAAAGCTGGTGCCCGAGAAGGTATGGATCCTGCAGAAGGAGGCTCTGCAGGAGATCGGGGCCTGTGCCACCGATGTGGGGGTGCGAGCGAATCTGGAGAACATGGGCGGGGCCCGGGAGTTTCTCTGCCGGCTTCCCGAAGAGATACGCGGAATCGTGGAAGGGGTGGAAGGCATCGGGATCACCTGCGACCTGGGGCACGCCCATACCCTCGGAAAAGTGAAAGATTTCCTGGCGTTTCTGCCTGAAGCGAACCATCTCCACATTCATGACAACCATGGGGAATACGATGAGCACCTGGCCCTTGGAGACGGTACCATCGACTGGAATACGGCCGGAAAGGCGGTTCGCGAACGGTACGCCGGGATCGCGGTGGTCGAGGGCAGGAATCTGGAAGAAGCCCGGAGGAGCTATCAGGCCTGCAGGAGGTATTTCCTGTGAGCGGGGAGACCCTCCAGGTGTATTTCCTGGGGACCGCCGGGGCGATGCCCACTACAAGCCGGAACCCCTCCTGTATCCTTGTCCGCCGGGGTTCAGACACACTCCTGTTCGACTGTGGGGAGGGAAGCCAGCAGCAGATGATGAGAGCCAAGACCGGGTTCCTGGTCGGGGGGATCTTTATCTCTCACTGGCATGCCGATCATTTCCTGGGCATCTTCGGGCTCGTCCAGACCCTCTCCTTTATGGGAAGGACGGAACCGCTCACCATCTATGGACCGGAGGGATGCCATGATTTTGTCCAGAATGTGCGGCAGCTCTTCCGGCACCAGGTGCGCTTTCCTCTTCAGTCAGTCCTCCTGACACCGTATGAGACCATACCCTTTGAAGGATATTGTGTTCAGGCGCTGCCCGGTCATCATGGAACTCCGAGTCTTGCGTATGTTCTGGCCGAGGATA
>JBAIXL010000234.1:0-2319 GCA_037916685.1 Methanolinea tarda | reverse complement strand
GGGTGAAGGCGAGGCACATCATCGAAACCTCGCGGGCGGTGGTGGAACGATACGGGGGTCAGATTCCATACCGTATGGAGGATCTGCTCACTCTTCCCGGGGTGGGCAGAAAGACGGCCAGTATCGTTCTTTACCACGCGTTCGGGAAGAACGAGGGGATCGCGGTCGACACCCACGTGAAGCGTCTGGCCCACCGCATCGGATTCACCGACAGCCATAACCAGGATGCGGTGGAACGGGACCTGAAGCCCTGCTTTTCCCCACAACAATGGGGGATACTCACCGACGTCTTTATTGCGCACGGAAGGACGATCTGCACGGCACGGGATCCCTCCTGTCCTATCTGCCCGATACGGAATCTCTGCCGCTATTACCAGAACCTGCCCCCACTGAAGAAGGCCGAATAACCGAATCCCAGATATACCACTAATGTAAAACGGTGCCGGTCCTCCTCTCATCCTCCTGACACCCTCGGTCTTCCTGTGTGAAAAACGATGCATTAATGTGAATCTGCCCTGAACTCTGTTTCAGCGAATTTCTTCACCATCATCGCATCGATACGCCCGGTGATCCCCGATCGACTGCCCGCGGGGTCGGACAATATGGATGGCGCACATGAAACGTGAACTATGGCGAATATTCCCGGTGAATGAGCCTGTATGGTAGCGCCTTCTCCGTTCCTTATCCCCATCATCATTTTTATTGCCCTGATTTTCGATTTTACCAACGGTTTCCATGACTCCGCCAATTCGATCTCCACGGTCGTCTCCACAAAGGTCCTCTCTCCCCGCAACGCGGTGATGCTTGCCGCGGGGTTCAACTTCATCGCGGCCTTCGGTTTCGGTGTCGCCGTGGCCAGCACCATCAGCAAGATCATCAAGCTGGACGTGGTATCGGCCGACATCATTCCCTACGTCGTGCTGGGATCCCTGATCGGGGCGATCAGCTGGAACCTCATCACCTGGTACTTCGGACTGCCTACCTCCTCCTCGCATGCACTGATCGGTGGAATGGTCGGAGCCGGCGTCTCGGCCATGGGCCTCCCTGCCATCAAGTTTGAGACGGTTCAGCTGGTGGCGACGTTCATGATCATCTCGCCTATTGTGGGTCTGGTAGCGGGTTACCTGTTCATGATGGTGGTGATGCGCCTGAGCCGGAACTATCCCCGTTCCACGGCAGAACCCTACTTCCGGCGCCTGCAGCTGCTCTCCGCGGCCTCCTACAGTTTCAGTCACGGAACTAACGATGCCCAGAAGACCATGGGGATCATCGTGCCCCTCCTGTTCAGCATCGGCTACTTCGGTGCGAATGCCGATCCCAACAACCTGCCGGTTCCCTTCTGGGTGATCCTGATGGCGTATGGCGCGATCTCGCTCGGAACCCTCTCCGGGGGATGGAGAATCGTGAAGACGATGGGGTACCGGATCACCAACCTCCGGCCGGTCAACGGATTTGCGGCGGAAACCGCGGGGGCCGCGACCATCATCGGATCCTCGATCATCGGTATACCGGTCAGCACCACCCACATCATCTGTACCTCCATCATGGGGGTAGGTGCCACCCAGGGGACCAGCATGGTGAAGTGGGGGGTCGCCCGCAGCATCCTGTGGGCGTGGATCCTCACCATTCCCATCAGTGCGGTGATCGGTTTCTTTGCGTTCGATGTGATGCGGCTCCTGCTGGGATTGTAAGGACCGGAGAATCTCCGGGTGGTGCACGAAATTTTTTTTTTGACCGGGTGGTGGGACGACCGGTCTATACGGGAGGAGGCCGGGTGACCGGGTAGAGGAACCTGTCCGATATCGGCCGCACCGTATGCGGGTATCTGGGGAAAGAAAAATTACGAGTGACGGATGGCGATATCGGAAAGCACGTTCGCGGCGTCTTCGCACTTGTCCGTCGCCACCTCGAGATAATCGTAGATGTCCTTGAGTTTGATGATGTTGATCGCATCCTGGGTTTTGAACAGGTCGGTGATCGCGTGAGCGAGCACGTCATCGGCCAGGTTCTCCAGCCGGTTCACCTCGATGCAGCGTGTCTCTATCAGGCGTGGGTCTTTGATGGAACGGATGTGGCGCACCGCTTCGTGAAGTTCCGCGACCGAGAGCCGGATCAGCTTGGCGAGTTCCCGCATGTGCGCATCGGTCTCCGTGATCCCGTAATTAAACATCTTCTGCGTCGTCCCGTCGATGTAATCCAGGATATCGTCCAGCGCGGAGGCAAGCCGGGAGATCTCCTGGGGTTCCATGGGGGTGATGAAGGTCACGTTCAGCTGTTCATAGATCTCATGCGTGATCCGATCTCCCTCGTGTTCAAGGG
>JBAIXL010000233.1:0-2801 GCA_037916685.1 Methanolinea tarda | reverse complement strand
GGTCTGGGGGCAGTGGATGTCTCCAACCAGCTCGTGTCCAGGGACCGGTACGCAGAATACTTTATGTTGTGTGCCCAGGTCGCCACCACCCTGGATAAGATCGGAATCGAACTGCGTACACTGCAGCGCACGGAGATCGGCGAGGTGGAGGAGGCATTCGGTAAGATGCAGGTGGGATCCAGCACCATGCCCCACAAACGCAACCCGGTGAAAAGCGAACAGGTATGCGGATTGGCCCGCATTATTCGAGGCGGTGTGGAACCCGCATTGTTGAACAATACCCTGTGGGATGAACGGGATCTCACCAATTCCTCCGCAGAACGGGTTCTGTTCCCGGAGGTGTCCGTGCTCACCGATCACATTCTGGCGGTGATGATCCGGGTTCTCTCGGGTCTCGTCATCCGCAAGCAGAATGTACGCAGGAACCTTGATCTTCTGTTAGGAGTGAATCTTGCCGAATCGGTAATGATTGAACTGACCCGGAAGGGAATGAGCCGTCAGGACGCACACGAGCGATTGCGAGCCGCGAGCATGCAGGCGCTGGAGCAGGGGCGCCCACTCGCGGCGGTACTGGCGGAGGATCATGTGGTCTCCTCCCGGATTTCTGCGGATGAGCTGGCACGCCTGCTCGAACCGGATCGGTATATCGGGACCGCAGTGGAACAGGTAGACGCGGTAGTTCAGAAACTCTTGCCCTTATGCAGCTGACGGGCTGGGTGGAGTATGAGGGGGTCCGCATTAACGAAAACGAACTACTACGGCATCTGCAAAAGGACCCCCTCTTTCTCCGCGAATGCGGGGGAGAATTTTATCTGGAATGGAAGGGATGCCGCGCCCGTGATCATATAGGCATTATACCCGGACCGGTAGAGCCCGGCACGTGTACGTGTGCGACGGGCTCCCGTTTTTTCATCGATCCCGACCCGGCGCCGACCGGACTCGCCGAGTCCATCACCACCGCCGTCGGTCTTCGCGCGGATGAGGGGGTCGTCGCCTTCTCCGGAGGGGTGGATTCGGCACTGATAGGGGCCCTATCCTCTCTCCCGCTTCTTGTGGCAGGAAAGGAGGGATCCCATGACCTTCGAAGGGCGGCACAGGTCGCCGATCAACTCCATCTCTCACTGGAATCGGTCGTCATAACCGAGAGTGGAGTCGACGAGATGCTCCCGGCGGTTCTGGAGGTGGTGCCACGGCACACGGTCACCGAAGTGGGAATCGCTCTCACCCTGGCCTTCGTCGCGGCCGCGGCGAAAGACCGAGATTATACGCGGATTCTCACGGGACAGGGTGCTGATGAGCTGTTCGGAGGGTATGCCCGGTATGAACGAAGTACGGATCTGCCGGGAGACCTGAACCGGGATGTGACCATGCTCCCCTCTCAGATCGTACGGGATCAGGCGGTGGCAGGGCTGTTCGGAGCTTACTTCTCATTCCCCTATCTGGATGTCCGGGTCATGCGCGCTGCCCGGACGATCCCGGCTCGGGAAAAGGTCGTGTCAGGAGTCAGGAAACTACCGCTGCGGAGGGTCGCTGCGAATTTGTTATCTCCTGATATCGCCTTCTACCAGAAGAAGGCGATGCAGTACGGAAGCGGAGTCGAGTCCATCCTTCGCTCCCTTGCCAGGAATAATGGTTATAAAAACCGTGTACAAGAATACATACATCATCGTGTGGAGAGCCCGTGATGATTTCCAAAACGGACATACAACATATCGCAGAACTGGCGGATATCGGGATAACCCCTGAGGAACTGGATGAGTTCACCCACCAGTTCAATGACATTCTGGATTACTTTGATATCCTCGATCAGGTGCCGTCACAGGAACATCCCCAGCTGAGTGAATGTAACATCCTGCGCGAAGACGAGGCCGGGCCTTCCCTTCCCCAGGAAGATGTTCTTGCCAATGCGCCCCATATCGAAGAGGGTTTCATCCGGGCTCCGCGGGTGATATAAGTGGTCTTTCCGGACCCCTACCACGCCTTCATCACTCCCTGCGAGCCGGTTCCTGGGGGCGAAGGCCGGCTCTCCGGCTATACCCTTGCCGTCAAGGATAATATCTCCACCAGGGGAATCGCCACCACCTGTGGTTCCCGGATCCTCGAACGGTACGTCCCACCCTATGATGCCTTTGTTGTGGAGCGGGTGAAGTCGGAAGGAGCGATCATTCTCGGCAAAACCAATATGGACGAATTTGGGATGGGAAACACCACGGAAAACAGCGGATTTGGTCCTACGTTGAACCCGGTGGATCCCGGCCGTGTTCCGGGCGGCTCTTCGGGGGGAAGCGGTGCCGCCGTGGCCGCCGGTATGACACGTCTCGCCCTGGGTACCGACACCGGTGGATCCATACGTTGTCCCGCCGCATTCTGCGGAATCGTGGGATTGAAACCCACCTACGGGCGGGTCTCGCGATATGGTCTCATCGCCTACGCGAACTCCTTAGAGCAGATCGGACCCATGGCAAGGACGGTCGAAGACGTAGCGCTGCTGATGAGGGTGATCAGCCCGTACGACTCCCGTGATTCCACCATGGCGCCGAAACCGTTCGATCACCTACCGGCTGCAGACATTACGGGGATGCGTATCGGAATTCCTGAGGAATTCTTTGGGGAAGGCGTGGATCCTCGCGTTGCTACATCCGTGTATCAGGCGATTGAACGGCTGGAGAGCCTGGGAGCAGAGACTCTCGAATGCCGCATGCCCAGCATGCGGTATGCTCTCGCCTCGTACTATACCACCTGCATGTCGGAGGCCAGTTCGAATCTGGCCCGGTACGACGGAGTGCGCTACGGCCTGCCGG
>JBAIXL010000232.1:0-6872 GCA_037916685.1 Methanolinea tarda | reverse complement strand
ACGTTCCCATCCGTCCCCCGGCCGTCCTTCCTCTCCCTGAACCGTGAATACTCCTTTTATGGACAGGTATCTTATCCATCCGATACAGAGATGCTCTATCGGCAGGTGAAGGTGGATACAGATATCATCAACCGGTATCTGGCCTTCGCCGCGATCTTCGACGCAGAAAAGATGAGATTGCTCCAGAACCCTCATGCCGAACCGGATCGCCGCTGTGCCGACCTGTTTTTCCAGCTTCTCTCGGACGAGGCACTCATGAACGAAGCGGGGGGCCAGTTCCTGACCATCTTTGAATCCGTTCCCGATGAATCGTATCGGCATCGCTATCGCGCGCTCTATGAGGTGCGGGAACGCATCCTGGGAGCGATTGCCCGCAGTCACCGGAACGAGCTGGGCGCCCTCTATTCGTCCATCGATCCCCTGGACCGGCTTCCCTATTCCCTTCCTACCGAGATCCAGGGGATCAAGCACCGGCAGGTACGCAACACCTGCCTCTCAGTTCTGGCACGCCTGGATGTGCCGGAAATCCATCGGTTGATCCATGCCCAGTTCCAGGATGGCATCCGTGCATCGGATATCCTCATCGCGTTCGGTCTGTACATGGAGAGCCAGGCACCGGACAAAATGGCGGTCTTCGATACCTACCTGCAGCAGGCAAAGCGACATCCTGTCAGCTGGGAGGCGTTCCTCTCCGTCATAGGAGGAAACAGCAGCCGGGACGCCCTGACCCTGATCCGCAGGGCCGAACAGTCGGATGCATTCCATATCGAACAGACCAACGACCAGCGGTCCCTTTATGGCAGGTTCACCATGAACCGCAAGATCTCCCTGCAGACCCCAGAAGGCAGGGCTTACCTCCGGGAGGTGCTGCTGAAGATCTCCAAAATCAACGAATTCTCCACGGTAAACCTCCTGCGGGTGTTCGGGGATGTGGATCGGATGGAGGAAGAATACCGTGTTCCGCTGGTGGAGATCCTGGTTACCCTGCTGGAGAATCTGGATCCCGACAAGACCCCGAGTGTCTATAACACCACCCGTAGGATCCTGCTCAATCTACCCGAATCTGTACAACGGTATCAGGCGGTGCACGGGAGCATAAAGGCCCTGGAAGGTCTTGGATAAGGCCGGACTCCCAATCTAGGATTTTTCGGACGGAAGCGTCCGCGGAGTCATAGGATCTCGATACGGAGTTCCTTATTCAACACAAGAATGGTACCCTCCTTATTTTGGCCATCATCTACTATAGAGACGTCCGATGTACTAGGGCCTTAATTTATTATAGGGGAACTATGCATGGTGTGGCCGAGGAGCGGGAATGCCGGGATCTGTTGCACATATGCTCATCTTTCAGGACGTTATCTCGAGATTTGAGACGGACAGAGAGTGCGATGACGATTTTGTCAATACGTTGAAAGAGAATATCAATTATGGACGGTTGGGCTCCCTTGGTCCAGACTTACCAACGTATGAGGATGTTCTGAAAACTGCGTCTTCATTCCTGTTATCGAAGTACAATGACCCCGTACCGATAGAGACGTGGTCGGGCCAGCTGCACAATAAATCACCGAACGTGTTTCCGCTAAAAATGATCGAAATTGCCTGGAGGGAGACCGATCTGGATGCCGCGGACTGGGATGACATTGCCAAGAAACAATGGGCGTTCATCATCGGATTTCTCACTCATATGGCCGCAGATCAGACGATTCATCCATATATAAACAAAATTGCCGGCCAATATTATCGGCTCAAGGAGAACCGGTTGAAACACATCGATTGCGAAATATATCAGGATGTGATCGTATTTAAGAAAAAATTCCGTACGAGCATTCGCAATGAGAATTTGGGGAATTGGGTGGATATTCGCGCAGAATCGGGTAAAACAGAACCCTATTTCAGGATATTTTTACAAAAATCGTTTGTTGAAGCACATGGCATATATCCGTCTGAACATGATATCGAGTCATGGGTGAGAGGATTGCTATTTATTTATAAATACCTGAGATGGACCGGGCTGCCGTATAAGGCTGCAGATACGGATATCCGCAAGAATAATGAAAATTCTGTAAAATATCAAGAATATTGGTTGAATGATTGCCTAGCAAAAGGCAAGTCGTACGAAGACTATTATCGAGCCGCGGTAGAACTCGCTTCAATATATGCCAAAGCGGCGTATCAACTCTATGAAATAAACCATATCGATTTTAATGATGAAAATCGAAGGCAGTTTTTAAAGATTGTAATAAATGCTGATTTGGCAAATCCTCTGGAATCCAATATTCTGGGGGATGCAAAAAAGGCATATTCGGAGTATTTCGGCAAACCGAATTTCTCCCTCGATCACTTTTACTAAGCCGCATCTTCAGTTTCCACTGATCATCGACCATGACCGCGGTACATCCCGAACTTGATCGGATCAACGTGTCAGCCAAATGCACGAGAGGGGCAATCTATATGTGGGATAACCGTTGCTCAACTTTCTGAAGGAGGATTGAGAACATGGCTAACACAACCGTATCAGCGGCGACCTCACCAACGACAGCGGAACTGACCATTACCCGCACCTTCCGGGCACCCCGCATGCTGCTCTGGACGGCATGGACCAACGCGGAGATGATGAAACTCTGGTGGGGACCGAGAGGATACACCACACCCGTGGTAAAAATAGACCTACGGGAGGGAGGGACCTACCTCACCTGCATGCGATCTCCAGAAGGAAAGGATACCTGGATCACCGGAACCTACTTGGAAGTGGTCCCCATGGAGAGACTGGTGATGACGGATTCTTTTGCCGACGAACAGGGTAATGTGGTCCCGGGCACGTATTATGGAATGGGTGCGGAGTTCCCTCAAGAGATGCGGATAACGGTAACCTTCGAAGACCAGGGAGATGAGACAAAATTTACACTGACCCATTCCGATATCAGCACCCTCAGCGAGGAGCATCGATCCGGCATGCACCAAGGGTGGAATGAGATGTTCGACAAGCTCGCCGAGATGTTAGAGAGGAAAGGAATCTTGGTTCCCAGACCCGTCTAATCGCAGAACCCGGGACCCAGGAAATCCGTATAATCCGAGAATTTGACTCTCCACGGGAACTTCTGTTCCGCGCGTTCACCGAGCCGGAGCTCTATTCTCAGTGGATCGGGCTACGGGATGATCCCCGTTCTTCAATCATTCGCCATGAGCGGCTAAATCAGATAGATACCCGCTCCCAGCCACCAGGTGTCATCCACGGGAGCGACGTAACTCATCTTCGGTTCGGACGTCATAGCATGGGCCGGGTTGGGGTAGTGGTAAAAGATGAATCTCCCTCCCTGCTGGGCAAGTAAAATTTCGATCCGGGTGTACCTGACACCGTAGGAATCCTGAAGACCAGACAGATCCGTCCCGATCAACCGCGGTTGGAAGGGCAATGCCAGAGTCTTACCGGTATAATCAAAAGCATAGATATAACGGTCACCACGAACGAACCGGCCGTTCTGGTTGTTAAACTCCCGAAGCGCCGCTTCCCGCCCCTGTTCTCTGGCAAAGGAGATCGCCTCTTCTACGAAGGACCTCAGGCTCTCCCTCACGACCGGATCCCCTCCCACCCGAATGATAGGATCCTGCTCATCCGCCCAGTAAATGCCGGAACCGATGATCCAGTCCTTGCCCGCCTGCATCACATAACTGAGTTTGGGTTCGACGGCTCCGTCCTCCGGATCCAGGTATAAATAGTGAACAAATCCTCCACCGGACTGTGCGGTACGGATGAGATTCTGGATGAACAGTACCCCATTGGCATCCGCGACGTTCCACCGGTTCCTGCCCACCTGATCCGGCTGGAAGGGCAGAGAAAGGGTGTTGCCCTTGAGATCGTAGGCAAATACATAGAGTTCCCCTTCCACGAACTGGCCGGCGGGGTTATTGAATTCGGCCAGTGCCACCCCCTTTCCCTGCACCCGGGCGAGCTCATAGGCCTTCTCCACAAATGCCACGAGTGCTTCAATTCTGTGGGCCGTCATACTTAGCGATCGGGACTGAAGCTGATAAATCCACGGGAAGCCCGGATATCCTCCGTTCTATGACAAGATCAGAAATGGTCTCCGAGCCTCCCGGAAGGGTTCTCCACGCGGTGGGATTCACATATCAACAGGAAGCCGTGAAGTCATCGCGGAGTCTCAGTGGTCTGCGCCTCCAGCGCCGCAGGAATACCATATTCCAGCCGGGAGTGAATGATGATCACTCCGATCCCCACCCCCAGGGAAACAGCGATGATCATCTGGGGGAAGGTGGTGAACAGGGACTCTCTCACCTCGGCAAAGGGACTGAGTAGCAGGACCAGCCCGATGTGAAGAAGTTCTATTCCGATACCGAATATCATGGCCGGAACGATACCCAGTAAATTTTCATGGTTCCAGCGGTAGATCAGCCCGGCCAGTACTCCTGCGAGAACGGTCGCCAGCGAACACGGCACGCCCGTGATTCCGCCCAGGAACATGCGGTGGATGCCTCCGATCAAGCCCACCGACAGTCCTACCCAGGGACCTGCGGCCAGGCCGGCGATGATGGGCGCGATATCCCGGATATTCATGTTCAGCCCGAATTCATTGGGGATCCCGATATAGGTGCCGAAAATGGAGAATAATCCAAAAATGATCACAAACGTGATATAATCCGTCACCCGTGCCTTTTTAAAAATCACCCTCTGGATGGTGTCCAGTTTGGTGACGATTTCCATGAAGACGAAGACAAAAATTTCTGTGTGGGCGAATAGATCAAGATACCCGCCGAACACGCTTGGAGCACTTTCAGCCGCAGACACTCAGGTACTCTTGGCAATCAAGACATCTAATAGTTTGTAACTTGTCGAAGACTGGGACGGGGAAGCTGGTCGGAAATGTCTGTTCTCCGATCGTTCTTTTCTGGAACAATCTCGTCTCATGCAACGGTCTCCTGCACACGGAGCAGCCTCCTGATGAATGCCTGGACCCACAGGTATCCGACGATCCCCCCCAGGATATTCCCGGCAACGATCCCCAGGTACACCCCCAGCGGTCCATACCCCAGGACGACTCCCAGAAGATAGGCGAAGACCGCGATGAAGACCAGGTTGCGCAGGATGTTGATCACCAGCGAGGTGAGGCCATGCCCGGTCCCCTGGAACACTGAGGAGGAGAACATACCCAGCGGTACGAAGGGATAAAAGAGGCACATCGTTTGGAAGAAGAGGATGAAACCGGGGATGAGGGGAGCGCTCTCAGCAGAGTAGGTGAAGAGGGTGGTGACCTGAGGGGCGAATACATACGTGAGAATACTGGTGGCGATAGCGATGACCACCCCGATGTTGATCGCGTAGTGGTGAGCGATGTGGATCTTTTCGAATTCCCGAGCCCCATAGGCCGCACCCGCCACCGAGATCACCGAGGTGCCAATTCCGATCAGGGGAACGATGGCGAACATCACGATCCGCCATCCAGAGGAGTAAATAGCCACCGCGTCTGTCCCGGAGATGGAGACCAGGATCACGTTCACGAAAACCCCCACCGCCGACATCAGCAGGTACTCCAGGCTGGCCGGAATGCCCACTCCCAGGATCTGGCGGAAGGTGCGGGAATCCAGAGTGAATGAGCGGAGAGTCGGCTGCACGTAGGTATCCCGCTTCACCGCAAACCAGTAGACGAGCACCACAAGAACTGCGGCGATAGAGATGACCGTTGCCCAGGCCGCACCGGCCACCCCCATCCCCGCCCCATAGATGAGGATCGGGTCCAGGACGATGTTCAAGATCGTGGAGACCGCCATCGCGTACATAGTCCGTCGGGTGTCTCCCTCAGCCCGCAGGATCGCGTAGATCATCTGTACGGCGAGAAAGATCACCGTACCCAGAAACACGATCTGACCATACTCGACCGCGAGATCGGTTACCGGCCCGGAACCCATCAGGATCACGATAGGTCTCAGAAATAGTACGAATATGATCATCAGCGCCGCGGATACGGCGAGTACGATGATCATAGAGTGAGTGGCGGCACTCTCCGCTCCCACCTTGTCCTGGGCACCAATTCGACGGGCGACCACAGAGGTTGCACCGGCCCCCAGCCCGTTGGAAAGCCCGACCAGAATCATGAAAAGGGGAGTAATAAAACCCACCCCGGCCAGCGCATTGGCACCCAGACCGGCCACCCAGACGGCATCTGCCAGGTTGTAGATCGCCAGCATGAACATGGCTACTACCATAGGCCCAGAGAGCTTCCGGATGGCGACCCGGGGGTCCCCTCGCAGGATACCCACACCTCGGGTCGTCCTCTCCTCCCTCGCCGGAAGCGCTCCGGCACCCGGATCCTCTTCCATGAAGAACTTCAGAAAGGTTGCCGGAGAGAAAGGATAAAGGAATCGGAAAAACCAGGGCTTTCCCAACCCATCCAAGGTCTTAATAGTTCCATAGTAGGAAAGGAGTGTATGAATCTCGGTATCATTGTACATTCACAGACGGGCAATACGCTGGCCGTCGGCGAAAAGCTCCAGGAAAGACTCAAATCCGGAGGACACACGGTCACTCTGGAGCGGCTGAAGTTCACCGGTGGTGAAGAACCCGGTCTAAAAAGTCTGGATCTCGAAAATCCCCCCACTGTAGATGCATATGAGGGATTGATCTTCGGAGCCCCTGTGCATGCATTCGCCCTCTCCCGCGGGATGGAGAAGTATCTCTCGCAGATCCCCTCTATGCAGGGGAAGAAGACTGCCTGTTTCGTGACCAAAGGTCTGCGTTTTCACTGGGCCGGTGGCACCCAGGCGATCTCGAAAATGAAAAAGCTCTGTGAATCCAAGGGTGCGTCTATCTGTGCGACCGGCATCGTGGTCTGGAACGAACAGAAAGAGAAGCAGATCGC
>JBAIXL010000231.1:0-2956 GCA_037916685.1 Methanolinea tarda | reverse complement strand
ATGTGGGCTCCGGTCCCGGAGTCATTCCTCTTGCCTTGATCGATTTTTTCCGCAGACGGGGAAAAGGGGAGGCAACCGTCCATTCCATCGAGATCGCGGAAGAGCAGCTCGAGGCTTACCGATATCTGGTCCCGTCCTGGGCGGAAGCGGTGCCGGGCGTCCGGGTTGAGCCACCCATGGTGGCCGACCTCACCACACTGCCCGTGGATACCCTCCCCTCACCTGTTGACCTGATGGTTTTTTCTAACGTGTTAAATGAGATTCCCCACGCCACGACCGATGAACAGGCCGCCCTTCTGCACCGGTATGCCAAGGCCCTCGCTCCCGATGGGACCCTTATGGTGGTGGAACCGGCCGACCTGGCCAATTCTATGCAGCTTCGGCGCACCTCTCTTTCGGTATCACAGGACCGGAACGGCCTCACCCTGTATGCGCCCTGTTCTTTCCTCTGGGGGCGGAGGTGTACGCTGGAGCGTTGCTGGAGTTTTGCAGATTTTGGTACCATCCACCCACCCGATCTTATGCAGGCCCTCTCTGAAGGGAAAGAAGGATACCGTTTTCATAATGTCGACCTGAAGACGAGCTATGCCCTGTTCAGGAAGGATGGAAGAACCCGATGTCCGAGGTCGATTGCAAAGGGAACCCCGGCCCTGCCCCTCTCCCGTCTTTCCCAGCATATCGGAAAGGTGGTCAACGTGGTGGTGGCGGTGATGTCTGGAGATATCGGGGACCGCAGCTACCGTGTCCTGCGGGTATGCGATGGTACCTCCATACAGCCCGTGTACGCCATCCTTCCCCGCTATCTGGAGTCCCGTATGTTCCGAGCTCTCCGGGGAGCCCAGTACGGCGATGTGTTCGTGTTGAACGAGGTTCGGGTGCGGCACAACCCTACCCATAACGCCATTAATCTTCTGATCACGGCCCGAAGCCGGGTCAAACCGTTCTTTGTTTCTGGAATGGATACATAACGTCGAATAAATACGTTTCGACCATTTTCCCGCGATTTTTACTGCCTGGAACGAAGAATAAAGAGAATCCAACCGCAGATTCAGGAAAAAAGGCAAATGCTATCTGTATTAATAGGGTGAACGCCTATAATTGTATAGTGGAGGTTAGGATATCATGGCAACGGAGATTCCCGTTCCTGATGGTCAGGTGACCAAGAGAGCCCTGAATTTCTTCTGGCTGACGGATTGTTCAGCGTCGATGGGTGGTAAAAAGATCGCTACGCTGAACCAGGCAATACGGGAGGCGCTGCCTCTCATTCAGAAAGCGGTGGAGTCTCATCCGCAGGTTCAGATTATGATGAGTGCCATCAAGTTCTCCGACGAAGCAGAATGGCACGTCGGCCCCGATCCGGTTCCACTGGATAAGTTCATCTGGAACGAGCTCTCCTCAGAGGGTCTTACCGCTACCGCGAAAGCGCTGCGGATGCTGGGATCGGCACTCTCGATAGAGAGGATGCCCCGCCGGGGTTTTCCCCCGGTTTGTATCCTGATCTCCGATGGATTCTGTACCGACCCCGAGGAGGAATACAATACCGCCATCGCCGAATTAAACCGCCTTCCCTGGGGTATGAAGTCGATCCGGCTGGCTATTGCTCTGGGTGATGAGACCGAGTACAATGAGAAAGAGCTCCTGAAGTTCGTTAACCAGCCGGGTGTCGGACTGCTGAAGGCACACAATGCCGAGGAGCTTCTCACCTTTATCAAGTGGGCTTCCACGGAGGCAACCCTGAGCTCCTCGCGGAGTAAAAGCAAGGATCTGAGCGATACGGCTTCTAACGTGGTGCTCTCCATGCCTCCTCCCACCATCACTTCCAGCACAGAGCCGTTCTAGATGGTGAACATGGACCGAACCGGTTTCCTACCCGTGCATGGAGCAGATCTGGGCTGGGCCTTCGGTTGCAGCCGCAGGGGCGCGTCCCATGTCCGGAAGGACAAACCCTGCCAGGATTCCTATGCCCTGTGGTCTGGCAATACTCAGGAGGTATCGTATATGATCGCTGCCGTGGCCGACGGCCATGGGGATCATCTGCATGATCTGAGCCAGGTGGGCTCCTTCCTGGCGACCCGTGTCGCCATGTCGGAACTATTGTCCTCCTGTCCGGACGAGGAACTTCCGGACCTCTTTCCCCAGCGGATCACCGCTCGCTGGCGAAGCGTGGTGATCGCAGATGCGGAAGATCGGTTCGGACAGCCGTTACAGGAATCAGACAGGGATGGGATGATCCGACGCTACGGAACCACGCTTCTGGCCGCACGCGTGTCTCCCCAGGACATTTTTCTCGCGCAGATCGGCGATGGAGACATACTCGTGTTGAGCGACGATGAACGCCTTTCGTATCCTCTTGCCACAGAGCCGGAACTGATCGGCCTGTCCACGTATTCACTGTCATCCCGCAATGCGGTGGAGCTGTGGAAGACGGCCCGACTGCCCCGTGGAGAGGGGGGACTCCTGCTGATGGCCAGCGATGGACTGTCGGATTCCTTCGGTGGATCGGATCATCCGGAATTCCAGCGTTTCGTTCGGAGCCTGCGGGCACGAATCGATGAGTTCGGTATCGGGAAAGTGGTCGCCTCTCTCCCCGGCTGGCTTTCCCAGTTTTCCGACCAGGGGAGCGGGGACGACATCACGCTGGTGATGGCCGATATCCTTCCTGCTCCTGCGACCGAGAGGGAAGAAGAACAGAATTCGCAACCAACGGAGGAAATCGATGACGCTCGAGACGGGGCAGAAGATCAGGGGTGAAAACCAGAATACCACCTTCACGGTGAGAAAAAAACTGGGAGAGGGGAGCCAGGGAGAAGTGTATCTGGTGGAGGGGGCGGGGGGTTCATTTGCCTGCAAGTGGTACAAACCGGCTCAGGCGACAGAAGCCCAGCGATCGTCCATCCGTGCCCTGGTACGAAGCGGCCCGCCCAGAGGGCCAGCGGGGGATCGTTTCATCTGGCCT
>JBAIXL010000230.1:0-1579 GCA_037916685.1 Methanolinea tarda | reverse complement strand
ATAGCATGGGAATGGGGCACTCTTAATTCTCGCGGTGGGAACATGAATCGACGGGCGGGTTATTTCTCCAGATTCCCAGATTGAAGACGAAACTATGCACCGTTTTCTCTTCGATTCGCCGTCGGGTCCTCATCGCCGGATTCAACCCTCTCCACCGGGATTAAATCGGAATATGCCCAACGGTATCTTCGGGTATCCATGAGCGACCGTACGGCGAAGACATTCGAGGCTCTTGGGGTGATGATCTTCGTCTGTATCCTCGCCTTCATCGCGCTCGGAACCCTCGCCCAGATAGTCGCCTACATCCGATGGATCCTTCACCTGAATGTCCTGATATTCCTGAAGGAATGGGCAATCGGTCACGTCCTGGAGATCGCCCTCGTCGGGATCACCGCAGTAACCGGACTGGTGATGACCCGGCGAAGGAAACAGAAGTAGGGTTACGGCAACTCTGCCGGACGAACCGAGACCGCTGATCAGCCCCCGAGCACATACGGCACCAGTATCCGGATACCGCCCATAGTAAATCCCTGATGGAGATGCCAGACTCCGGCCGCACGGCCTTCCACCCGGTAGGTTTCGAAGGAAATCTCGCGATAACCCCGCAGGAAAGCATTATTCACCGATCCGGCAAGATATGTATCGGAGGTGCATCGTTCTGGAAGCATCGCGGACTGTGTACATGGATCACGCGGCCACCACCTACACCCGGCCAGAGGTGCTGGAGGCGATGATCCCGTACTTTCACGATCACTATGGAAATCCTTCCTCGATCTACCGTATCGCACGGGATGCACGGATAGCGGTGGAGACCGCACGAATCCAGGTGGCCCGGGCCCTGGGTGCGGAGCCGGACGAGATCTATTTTACGGCAGGAGGTAGCGAGGCCGACAACTGGGCCATCAAGGGAATCGCCTCTGCGCATCGAAAAAAAGGAAACCACATCATCACCTCACGTATCGAACACCACGCGGTCCTCCACCCCTGCGAATACCTGGAGAAGTCGGGCTACGAGGTGACGTACCTTCCTGTGGATCGGGAGGGCCTCATCGATCCTGCCGCCCTGGAGGAGGCCATCACCGACCGTACCCTTCTCATCTCCCTGATGTACGCCAACAACGAGATCGGCACCATCCAGCCCATCGCCGAGCTGGGGGCGATTGCCCGCCGGCATCAGATCCCCTTCCACACCGATGCGGTTCAGGCCATCGGAACCATCCCCCTGGATGTGCGGGCGCAGAATATCGACCTGCTCTCCCTCTCTGCGCACAAGTTCTATGGTCCCAAGGGAGTGGGCGCCCTCTATATCCGCAAAGGGCTCCGGCTGGACAGCCTCATCCACGGTGGGGGGCAGGAAAAGAAGAAGAGGGCGGGCACGGAAAACACCGCCGGTATCGTGGGGATGGGCCGGGCGATCGAACTCGCCACGGCCGAGATCCCTGCCTACAACCGGCACCTGCGCACCCTGCGGGACCGTCTCCTGAAGGGTATCCAGGATTCCATCCCCGACTGTCGCCTGAACGGTCATGCGGAGAAACGTCTGCCGGGCAACCTCAACCTGAGCTTCGAGTATATTGAA
>JBAIXL010000229.1:0-5352 GCA_037916685.1 Methanolinea tarda | reverse complement strand
TTAACCTCGATGTATACCGGTGCCTTGCTGCAGTTGATCGATTCCCCGCAGGAAGGGCAGAGTCGCCACTTCTGGAAACGGTCGATATACATAAAGGTACTGCATCCCGGACAGCGGATGACCAGGTACATACTCAGGCGAAAGATTGTGGGGTTGGGGATAAATAGTTATCACATTCCGCGGAGGGCAAGGAAAACACGGCACAGGGCCATTTCAGACATCATCGATTACATCGGCAAAGATGCGAAAAAAAATAATAATATTCTAGTAGAGGGCGTTGAGGACGAAGACCGCGACCCCGATCGCCACGGCGATGATCATCACCGCGATCGGGCTGATGTGGACCTGTCTGCGATCCTCGCTGTCATAATAATTGACGAGACCCGCCGATGAAATCAGCCGTCCGCCCTTTTTCTTGGCCATACAAAGCTATTTCGCTCTCCGGGCATATAAAAAGGTTGCACAGCGCATGGGCACCGAGCGCATTTTTGAAGGGCAGGCATTCCTGGGAGAGCAACTGGAACTCATGCCCGCCCGCATCATCGTCCGAGAGGGGTGGATCACGGGGATCGAGGAGATCTCCCGGGCTCCTCCGGTCTGGATCTGCCCTGCGTTCTACAATGCCCACACGCATCTAGGGGACGCCATCGCCCCGGATCCCTCGCTGTCGGGAACACTGGAAGAGCTGGTGACACCTCCCCATGGATGGAAGCACCGCATGCTCGCCTCCGCATCCAGGATGCAGATGGTGGAAGGAATGCGGGCGGCCCTGCAGGGTATGCTCCGATCCGGCACGGGAGGATGTGCCGATTTTCGCGAAGGAGGGCAGGAGGGGGTTGCCCGGCTGAGGGAGGCGGCCGCGGGCCTGTCCTTTACGGCCACCATCTTTGGACGGGAAGGAGGAGAAACGGTGGCCGAGGGACTGGGGATCAGCAGCGTGCGGGATGTACCGGACGCAGAAGCCCGGATCATAGCGGCACGTGCCGCGGGAAAACGGATCGCCCTTCACGCCGGTGAACGGGACGCCCTGGATGTGGAGGAGGCGATCGAATACCAGCCGGACCTGCTGGTCCATGCGACCCATGCCACCCGGTCCCAGTTGCGGCGGTGCTCTGAGGAAGGAATATCCCTCGCGATCTGTGCCCGGTCCAACTGGACGACAGGGGTCACCCGGGGGCCCCAGCATCCTCCGCTCCAGGAGATGATCGAACTGGGCTGTACTGTCCTGCTGGGCACGGACAACGCGATGCTGGTGCAGCCGGATATGTTCCGCGAAATGGCCTTCGTGGCCACGATCTACCGTCTCCCCGCTCCGGACATCCTGAAGATGGCGATCGAGGGGGCGGAGATCCTGTCTGAACCCGGGTACCTTGCACGGGGTGCTCCGGCACGGTTCTTCTGTGTGGATGCCCAGCGGGGAATCCTTTCCTACAGCCGCGATCCGTGTACCACGCTGGTAAAACGGGGCGCAGAATCCGATATTTTGGAAAACGTTTTAACTGCCCGACGCGAATAAATAACGAACATCTTGTTTTGGGGGACGCTACATGTTTGGGAAGATACTCGTTGCCATTGACGGGTCCAAAACCAGTGAGAAAGCCCGTGATCTGGTGCTGGAGATGGCCAAATCCTGGGGTGCAGAGGTGCACGCGATCTACGTGATCGAGACCGGCCTCTTCTCCTCCATTCCCATGGATAACACCTGGGAGGTCATCTACGGAATGCTGAAGGCAGAAGGAGAGAAGGCGCTCGGTGAGGTAAAGGAGAAGGCGGCGGAAACCGATGTCATCGCGCAGACCTACCTGCGGGAAGGACATGCCGGCAATGAGATCCTCAAAGTGGCCCAGGAAGCGGGGGCGGACCTGGTGGTCGTGGGTTCCCACGGGAAGACCCAGATCGACCGCCTCCTCCTCGGTAGCGTCAGTTCCTACGTGGTCAAATACAGCACGATCACCACCATGGTGGTGAGAGGATAACTATGCTCGTCCGCGACTTCATGACCAAGGACGTCGTGAGTGTCGAGATACCCGGGAACAGAGACGATATCCTCAAGATCATGAAGCGTACGGGGATCAGCGGTGTGCCCGTCCTGAAGAACAAGGAGATCCTCGGGATCATCACTCGGAAGGACATGCTGACCAAGTCGGAGGAGACGCAGATCGGGCTCCTCATGACCCCGGATCCCATCACCATCGGGGCCGACGCCGAGCTGGAAGAGGCCGCCCGGCTCATGATCACGCACCACATCCGCCGGCTTCCCGTGGTGGAGAAGAAGATTCTGATCGGATTGCTTTCCATCGCGGACCTGATCAATGCCATCGCCCAAATGAAGATCAAGACCGAGATCAAAGAATACAACTCCCGCCCGGCCTTTGCCCTCTGGGAGGAAACCCCGCTCTCCCTGGTGGGAAGAGTGATGGAGATCTCCGGGCTGGATGCGATTCCCATCCTCGACGACGAAGGGCGCCTCTCCGGGATCATCTCCGAACGGGACCTGATCCGGCACTCTTCTATCGAGGACAGCGTGGAGACCAGCGATTTCTCCAACGGAACCGATGACGATGAATGGACCTGGGAAAGCATCCGGGACCTGCACACGCTCACCTATGGCGTCTCACGGGTGAAACTCCCCCACCGCCCGGTCAAGACCGCCATGATCAAAAACGTGATCAACGTGACCATGAATACCGAGGTGAGCGAATGCGCCCTGAAGATGCGGAGGGCCCGGGTGGACCAGGTGCCCATCGTGAACAGCGACCGCAAACTGGTGTCCGTTCTCTACGATCGGGACCTTATCGGGGCTCTTTGCCGGGAACCGGCCCGAACATAACCTTTATCAGTACGTGGGTCATTGTAATGTCCGGAAACAACACTTTTCAGAAGGTATCTCCTTCAGTATTGAGGTTTTTGCTATGCAGGAAGATGCACCCCAGTATTTAAAAGGGACTACCACCATCGGCATAATCTTTCATGATGGTGTGGTGCTGGCGACAGAACAGCGAGCCACCATGGGCAACCTGGTGGCGAGCCGGAAGGCCAAGAAGGTCTATCAGATCAGCCCCCGTATCGGTATGACCACCGCCGGCGGAGTGGGCGATGCACAGCAGATGGCCCGCCTGATGAACGTGGAATGCAATCTCTTCGAGGTCCGCCGGGGAAAGCCCATCTCCGTGGCGGCGGCCTCCACGCTTCTCTCCAATTACCTGAACCAGAACCGCTACTACCCCTACTTTGTCCAGCTCCTGGTCGGGGGTGTGGACGATTCCGGCCCCGCCCTTTTCTCGGTGGACGCGATGGGAGGGGCGACCCGGGAGGAGGAGATCGTGGCCACCGGATCCGGTTCCCCCGTGGCCTATGGTGTGCTCGAAGACCAGTATCACGCGGACATGAGCCGGGACGAGGCGGTCGATCTGGCCACCCGAGCCCTCAAAGCGGCGATGCGCCGGGACATCGGGTCGGGAGAAAACATCTCCGTTGTTGTGATCACCAGAGAAAAATATGAGGAATTAACCGTGAAGATGCCCGCAAAAACCGCGGCCATTTAAATCTTTTTTGGGACGATTTTAATGAGTATTGAGGATAGGCTGAAAGAACTTAAGGCAAAAGTCAATGCGCTGGTACCAGAAGGCATCACCGTCTCACAGGTGGAGTTCGAAGGGCCGGAACTGGTCATCTACACCGATGAACCGAAGAAGTTTGCCGATGAACCGGACCTGATCAAGACCCTCGCACGAGACCTGCGGAAACGCATCGTGGTGCGCCCCAATGTCCTGGAGGATCCGGATAAGGCAGCGACGGAGATCCGCCAGGTGGTCCCGGAGTCCGGGGGTATCACGGATATATTCTTCGACCCGGATACCGGGGAGGTGCTCATCGAAGCCCAGAAGCCCGGCGTGGTGATCGGTAAGAACGGAGCCACCCTGCGGGAGATCTCCAAGGCGATCGGCTGGACTCCGAAGGTGGTCCGCACGCCCCCCATCGAGAGCAGCACGGTGAAACAGATCCGCCAGTACCTACGGGCGGTGAACGAAGAAAGGAAGAACTTCCTGCGCACCGCCGGGAGGCGTATCCACCGGGAGGTGACCAGCAAGGACCAGTGGGCCCGGGTCACCATGCTGGGATGCTGCCGGGAGGTGGGAAGGGCCGCCTTCCTGCTCACCACCCCGGAGAGCAAGATCCTGGTAGACTGTGGTGAGAAACCGGGGGCATCCAACGGGACCCCGTTTCTGTACGTGCCGGAGATCAACCCCATCAGCCAGCTGGATGCGGTGGTGCTCACCCATGCGCACCTCGACCACTGTGCGATGATTCCTCTGCTCTTTAAGTACGGGTTCGGGGGGCCGGTCTACTGCACCCCCTCCACCCGCGACCTGGCGGCCATGCTCCAGCTGGATTACCTGGAGATCCTGAACAAGGAGGAGAACCGGGTCCCCTACAGCTCCAACGAGGTGAAAACCTTTATCCGGCACTCCATCATCCTCAACTACGGCAGCGTCACCGACATCGCCCCGGACATCAAGCTCACCTTCCACAACGCCGGGCATATCCTGGGTTCCGCGGTGGCGCATTTCCACATCGGGGACGGGCTGTACAACGTGGCCTTTACCGGGGACTTCAACTACAGCAAGAGCCGCCTCTTCTCCCCCGCTACCGTGAACTTCCCGCGTCTGGAGACCTTGTTTATCGAGAGTACCTACGGGGGGAGCAACGATATGCAGCCCTCCCGCCGGGACGCGGAAGAGCGGCTCTATGAGGTGATCAACACCGTTCTGGGCCGCGGAGGAAAGGTGCTGATCCCGGCCTTCGCAGTCGGCCGTTCCCAGGAGGTCATGCTGGCCCTGGAGGAGGGTATGCGCCTCAACAAGATCCCGAAGGTGACCCTCTACCTGGACGGGATGATCAAGGAGGCGACCGCGATCCACACCACCTATCCGGAGTACCTGAACAGCGACCTGCGCAACCAGATCTTCCGGGACGGCTACAACCCCTTCCTCGCCCCCTGTTTTGTCTCGGTGGACTCCCCCGAGCTCCGCGAAAAAGTGATCGCCGGAGAGCCCTGTGTGGTGATCACGACCAGCGGCATGCTGAACGGCGGGCCGGTGATCGAATACCTGAAAGCCCTCGCACCGAACGAGAAGAATGCTTTGGTCTTCGTCGGATACCAGGCCGAGGGAACCGTGGGCAGACGGATCCAGAAGGGCTGGCGGGAGATTCCCCTGGGTGGTCGGGAGTCCATGGTGATCAACCTGGAGATCGTGACCGTGGACGGGTTCAGCGGGCACTCCGACCGGAGGGAACTGATCAACTATGTCTCCCACATCCAGCCCCGGCCGGAAAAGATCTTCACCATCC
>JBAIXL010000228.1:0-2552 GCA_037916685.1 Methanolinea tarda | reverse complement strand
GTTCCTTCCTCATCTCCTTATTGCCGTCCTTCTTTGCCTTTTCGATTCCAAGAACGAGAAATCCCGGTTCACTGGGGAACCAGTCCAGAGAGCAGGTGATCATAAGCCAGAACGCCCGGGTCAGTTCTGGTTCTGCACGGCTCTGAAACCGGGAGATATAGGTCATGGGCGGAGGGTTCTGAGCAAGCAGGATCATCTGTTCCCGTGCGAGCAGCTCCATCTCGCCCGGCCTGCCCGCTATCTCGGTCACCGGCTTGGCGATTTCTTTCAGCGATAGCATATAGTAGCAGTAGGCCACCGCGGAGGCGATGATGCCATCCTCCGGAGCATAGGGTTTGAGATAGGAAATGGCACGCAAATACTCCCCCATGGTCATCAGTTGTACTCCGGCGGCGAGATCGATACCGGTCCGCTCGCTGCTTTTTTTCTTCGCTTTGAGAGCCTGAGTACACACCTTCTCGATAAATTCCGGATCATCCACATGTGCACTCTTCTCAATCAGGCGGAAGGTGATCTCGTCGATGCATTCATCATAGGCCGAATCCGGGAAGTTCTGTTCAATACCTTCCAGAGACGAGACGACATACCCAAAAAAAACCGGAATATTGGAATCGATGCGGGAGGTGTTTTGTTCGATATACGTAAAAAAGTCCTGCTTCACCCGATCTAGCGATTGTTCCGGAGCGGTCAAACCGGGTGTCGGTTCCTGCATACACATCATCCTTTCTTGGGTGCGATATTAAGACTTGTCAGATGTTTCCGTCGAAGGGACCGAATCCGTCCGGTACCGTCTAGAAAGATACCAAAAATTCGACCAGGGATAGGACCGTCTGGAAGTAAATCTGCAAATAAGGTCAAATTCTGAAAAATTAAACCATTTTAAGAATAAAATCCTAATAATAATGCAGTATACGATTAAAAATAAATAGAAATTTATTAATATAATTATCACAAATAATATGGTATACCCAATATGGAAATATTCGAATATCGGACCTGGATCATTTTTTATCTTATCTCTTTTACCGCATTACTCTGGGCGGTCTTCCTTTCCACGAAAGGAGCCATGTTGTGGGTGAGCCTGATGCTGAATATCACGGTGATGGGGATAAATGGTGGATTCCTTATAGGTGAGATCCGAAAATATCAGGACAAGAAGAAGATGATGCGTTCACTGCTTGATTCTGAAACAAAAGAGTTTTCCCAGGTACATTCTTCACTGAAGTGAGGGGCGTATCCGGTCACTAGAATCATCCACCATAGACTGGCGCTCAAGGAAGGTGCATATCAATGACAAAGGCTGAATATGGTCCGGTGAGAGAGCCTCCAATCGATATAAATAGAATTCAAATTTTGAGGTCGAGACGATGACGGAAGTTTACTCCAGGAAGGGGACTCCTTGAACACCCTCTGTCCGTAAGATTTTTTGCAGCCGTTTCACGCCCCGTTTCACGGTTGAGGAGGGCGAGGGAAGGTCACGCACTTCTTCTGGCTGGATCCCGATGAATACAATCTCCGGTACAAAGGACTGGATATAGAGAATAAATGTTGTAAGATCTGACGCGTGGGTCCCAAGGGACAGGTCGGTAATTCTATCCAGCGGAACCCGCCGAAACGAACCCGGTGCAAGTCCCATTTCTGCGGCATCCACCAGGACCACCAGATCCGGGTGTTCTCTGCGCAGGAGAGATGTGAAGTTTTCCGGCATCGTGCCACCGTCGACAGAGATCCATCCTTCCTGGCGAAACATCCGGGCGAGGAACGGACCAGCACCATCATCGCCTCTCATGCTGTTTCCTATCCCCAGCAGGATGTTCATTCGCTGCACGCTTCCTTCAAATATTCCCGGATATTTCATATAATCCTTGGTTTCTGGTATAAAGACCGTTACATGCATCCGATAGAAGGCGGGATGTCCTCGATTATCGGATTTCCGTTTTGTATAAACGGAAGAAAGAGAAAATATTTGGGGATGAATTTCTGAACGTGGTACATCCCTGTATACTACAACTCGGGATGATACAGATGTTACGCGTTGCTCGATGCACAGCATGTGATGGAACCGGGAAGGAGAATGCTCCTCCCGGGATCCATAAAAAGTGCCACTACTGCCGGGGAACCGGCTGGGTTGAATTCCGGGAGATTCTACGATACGGAAAGTAGACCGGTTTTCCCTCAAAATCAATCTAATTTTTTCGTCAAATTCAAGGATGGTAGATCGTCGCGCGTGATGAGTTTTCTTCAGGGAATCGGTCCATCAGGTCCTTTAAATTCCAGGTGCAGAATATTTTGATCTCCAAAGAATACATATCATTCTTCGCCTTCATCCCTGCAGATTCCGGCGTTATTTTAAAAGATCCCTTCAACAAAGACTCATTCCGTCTTTTTGATACAGGCCATATCGATAAATCCCCGGTACGGATCCGTGTTCAGCAACCTCAGGACAATGCGATCCCCCACATGTAAACCCTCCTCCCCTTCCATCACTTTTCCTTCTGCAGGGGGATCGAGAATTCGGGCAAAGGTCCCGTGCCGGGTGACACCGGTGACGT
>JBAIXL010000227.1:0-27469 GCA_037916685.1 Methanolinea tarda | reverse complement strand
TCTGGATCAAAAAATGCATTTTTCCCATCGCGGGACAGGGATCCATGGGTATGCATACCCGATCCATTGATGCCTGCAATCGGTTTTGCCATGAAGGTCGCATGAAGACCCGCTTTAAGCGCAAGGGTCTTGGTAGCGAATTTCAGTGTGATCACCCTATCGGCGGTGGTAAGCGCATCGGCATACTTGAAATCGATTTCATGCTGGCTCTCCGCCACCTCATGGTGAGAGGCCTCTATTTCGAAGCCCATCTGGGTAAGGGCCAGTACGATATCTCTGCGTACATTCTCGGCGAGATCGGATGGTGCGAGATCAAAATACCCGCCCGAATCCTGGAAACAGGTGCTCGGCTTGCCGTTGATCATTTGAAACAGGAAAAACTCACATTCTGGACCGGTATTAAATGTGAATCCCATATCGGCAGCATCATCGAGAGCTCTGCGGAGGATATAGCGGGGGTCTCCATCGAACGGTTTGTTTCCGTATGTGCATACATCACAGATGAAGCGGGCAACTCGGGCATCGGCCGGGCGCCACGGAAGGATGGAATAGGTGTCCGGATCCGGTTTGAGCAGCATGTCCGACTCTTCTATGCGGGCAAATCCTTCGATGGAGGACCCATCAAACCAGATGCCCTCGGTTAGGGCTTTTTCTGCCTGCTCCACCGGAATGGCGACATTTTTAGGTTGACCCAGTATGTCAGTGAACTGGAGACGAATGAATTTAACGTGATCTGCTTCGATCCGCTGAAGCATCTCCGTTACCGAATCCGTTGCCATAGGAAATAAGCTTCTATCTATTAATATTTATAATTTGCTGACTTCCCATCATTTGTTTGCCGAATCCGTTTGTTCGGGAGCGTGACGTATCACCGTTCTGCCCTGCGCAGAGGTTCTCTTCGGCAGAGTGCCGAACGGATGATATCCTCTTCTGGAGAGAAATAGAGCGAATCATGGCCCTTCCACGAACCGCAGCCCCGGAACACCACCGCAGGAACGCCCTGATTGCTTTCTCCCATGACAAAGTTGGCAAATCCCGCAATCTCATCTACTACCGCTTCCTCTGTAATGAGAAGCTGGTGTCCGAACAGGTCCGTGTCTCCTCGAAAATCACGGATGGCAGGCATCCCGCTCCAGCCAATCGCGTTTCCTGTCTGCCCCCTTCTGAAGGCACGACCCACAGTATCTGTGATGACTACCCCCACGGATGCGCCGCAGATGCGTTCGATCCTCTCCCGGACCTCTTCCGCACCGGCCATCGGATCCGGGGGAAGAAGAATCACAAACCCGTCTTTGATGTTGCTCCGGTCTACCCCCGAACGCACCCCCACATGCCCGTAGCTCATTTGGGAAAGAATGAATGGCTTTTCGATCAGCACATCGGCGGCTTCATCCAGTACGACCTGGACGAAGCGGGGGTCTTCGCCATCATATGCGGCAATCGTCCGGGCTTTCTCCGAAGGGACTACGGACGCAAGATCCCGTACATATCCTTTGGCTTTGGAGTACACCGTGGAGGCTAGAGACAGAATATCTCCATCTTTAAATGAGAAACGATCACACACGAGGGAGGCGATGTCATCCCCTTCTGTGATAAGGGGCAGCCCTTCGACTCCATACACCTGAATTCCCATAGAGTGTACTGCCCTCAGAGTCCTATCAATGCAATGGTTTAAGAGTCGTCCATCATTCGTGTTTTCCGGAACTCCCGTGCCATGCGATCCGCCGCCCGTATAGGTTCTGGCATCCGGTGTTTTTCCGTCGTCATGAGCACCAGTTCGACTGCCTGGGAAAGGTCCGTTCGGTGACCCACGGACACGTAAACGGGGCGGGAGCCCCTCTGTGTCCGCACCGCCATCCCAATCACCTCATCGCCATCCAGGACCGGGGTGCGACCGCCTCTTTCGGTTCCAGGAGTTTCGGCGTGACCTACCAGCAGATGATCTGCCACACCGACACTCGGTCGATCGATCAATACCCCGATATGGCTGGCCAGGCCGCATCGGCGGGGATGGGCATATCCATGGCCGTGAAAAAGAATCGCATCGTAGGGACAGGGAAGATTGTGAAGGGCAGACAGGATCCCCCGTCCTTCACGGAAGGCAAAAAGTCCCGGGATATACGGATAGACGTCCCGGGATTCGCTAATCGATTTGCAGAGGATCTCGGCGCCCGGATACCCCATCACCACCACGGATGCAATCACCTCCTGATCGGTATACGCCGCATCCGCGCCGGCAAATGCATGTATCGTTTCCGTGGCGAGGGTTCTGTGCAGGATCACCTGCTGCCTGAGCCGACGCTGCCGCTCGATGACGGCCTCCTCAGACCCAACCGCCCTGCAGGTCCTTTCCAGATCCTCTGAAACTCGAGGCGTGGTCTTCCTTCCGTCAGGACCGGGGGGTCTTCCGGTACACCATTCCCTGGAACAATGCGATGCGATTCTCTTCCTGATCGGTAATATAGACGCTGTAGGTGGCAAGTTTTGGATTAAGGGCGAATTCCTCTGCCCGGGCAAACAGAGTTCCGGAACGAGCGGACTTCATATAGGAGATATGGGCGTTGATGGCGGCTGCCGGTATACCATGGGAGTTGGAGGCAAGGGCAAAGGCCGCATCGGCAAGTGAGAAGAGCGCTCCCCCATGTACGGTTCCATGGCTGTTCAGGTGGGCCTGTACGATGTCCATGCGTACCATTGCCGTCCCTTCTCCCACCTCGACTACCTTAATCCCATTGTGAGCCGCAAAATGATCGTTTCTGAAGAAAGTAAGAAGATCTTCCATACAGTTCCTATCGAATCATTTCCCCCTAGTCCCGATAAAATATCTTCGATCCACGACCCACCAACACGGTTACGGGGGTCGAGGGTTCCTCCGGTTCGGGTCTAAAGATAAGAAATTATCCCCCGAATACACCTGTAAGTTCCCCATATCCCAGGACATGCCCTTCGATGAGTTTGAGCAGGGAAATGCGGTCCACGGTGTGGGGAAGGGGGAGAGTCGGGAAAAGCATCGTATCTATCGCATAGAGATGAAAATGGTACGCACGTTGTTCTCCTTTTTTCGGGCAGGGACCCGTGTACCCGGTGGTACGGAAATCGTTAACTCCCTGCAATGTTCCGTCTGGGAGTGTTCGGATCCGAGGTTGGGATGGGGAGAGACTCGTTGTATCCGGAGGAATATCATACACCACCCAGTGACTGACGGTTTCTCCAGATCGATCGGGATCATCCATGATCAGAATAAGACTTTGGACCCCCTTGGGTACCGGATCCCATGACAGCCCGGGAGAGACGTTTTCTCCCACACAGGTGTGGGCGGCAGGAATCTCCCCTCCTTCAGAGAAGGCATCCGAAGTGAGCGTTATTTTTTTTACATGCTTTTTCGGCGATTGGATAAATTCAACCTTGCCACCTGAAACCAGTAAAATTCCCGGTATAACGATCATACAGCCACCTATTGGACGATCTCCTTCACGTCCGTGCTTCCTCTGATACAAACTGGTATAAAATAATTACCTGAATCGGTGAATGACTTCCCTTCCCTCTCCGTTCCCATCCGCCTTCCTATCGCTTAAAAAAACCCATGAGCTCGGCGGTCCCGTATACGTGACCCTTGATCCCACGAAGAAGCGTATCCCGGTCCATGCTCGGTGCCGGGATAAGGGGCGCATCCAATGCATACAGGCGAAAATAATAACGATGGGATCTCCCCGGAGGCGGGCAGGGTGCGCCATAGCCAATTTTCCGAAAATCATTCATCCCCTGCCGTATACCATCTGGAAATGAGGGGTTGTGCGGAAGAGACGGTGGCAACTCTCTTTTTTCTGGGGGAATGTTATATACCACCCAGTGACTGAAGGTACCGCCCGGAGCGTCCGGGTCTTCAAGCAGGAGAGCAAAGGCCCGGACCCCTTCCGGAGTACCGTTCCAGGTGAGAAGAGGTGAGATCCCCTGTCCTCTGCAGGTATACACCGGCGGGATCTCCCCACCGTTACGGAATGCATCCGAGGAGAGGACGAAGGGAGGATCTGCGTTCTCCTTCCTTCTTTCCTTCGTCGGTTCTGATGAAACAGTAATCCCCGGCATACCAGGATATCCCCACTGCCGAGCATCCTGTAGCTGCCATCGCTTAAAAGAATTTCGGGAGATCTTATTCGAGAAGGACGAGCCCTACGGAAACAAGGTTACCATGTACAATTTTACCGTACTCCAGATCCCGGCAAGGAACCGTCTGCATCTCCCACCCCACCCTGGCGGCAGTCGCAAATACGTCGATCCCCGCTCCTTCCATGGTAGGCCGTACCAGATCCAGGTGACGGCATCTGCGTCGAATACTTTCGTCCACTACACCCTCCATCTCCTCGGCCACGCAATGCTGGTGTTCACAGTAAATACAGGGATACGCTCCAAAGCCGAACGACTTATAAAACCCATCATAAAATGCAGTCTTTTCGATGCGCCAGACAGTGTTATTGACCCAGAGAATCAGTTCGCGATAGAACGGATGAAAGTCTTCCGGAATATCTTCCGGTTTCAGGCCGGTATGGCCGGGAATGCCATCAAACCGCAAAAGAAGACCCGTCTTGTATTCGGAGACCATTCGACGGGTTTCCTCTACGGAGGGGCCATAGGGCGGGCAGCTCATATGTTTACCAAAACCTTTGCAGCCATACCGACATTTGAATCTGACCCAGTCTGAGACAACTACGTTCCGAGCCTGAATAGGGGCGGCATGCGCTCCCAGTTCTCCGGCTACACCGGTGAGTCTGTGGATCTCCTCTTCCACATCGTTCTTCATGTTTCGTATACCTCCATCCCATCCGACCCCGGTACACTGATAAGACACAGTTGGGATTCGTATCTTAAAGAAATGTTGTTGCCCTGGAGGTATCCGAGGGGATGTTCCTTTTACTGGATCGTGGCGATGGGGGGGATCGGTCCGAGATTATGGAAAGGATCCGTCCGCGCACAAATTTATATATAAGGTAGGAGATTACTCGCATGCTCCTAAAGGAGGAATCTGAAATGGATACATTCAGAGAAAAAATGGAAGCAATGTCCAAGATGTCGTCTCAGGATCAGATGAAAGCGATTGAGGGTTTGAAATCGCAATGCATCTGTCCGACCTGCCCCACCTATAACGATTGCGCCAAGAACGCCAATGAAAAGCTGTTCTGTGCGCTGGGAAACAGTTTCATGTGCATTTCCTTTGAGAAAACCTGCATATGCCCCACCTGTCCGGTCGCATCGGATTTGGGTCTGCACTACAAGAGCTTCTGTACAAGGGGCGCGGAGAAAGCCCAGCGGTACGAGCACACCGTCTGGGGATCTACCATGGTTAAAAAATAACCCTGGTTCAACCATTTTTCTATATTTAATCTCATCTGAGATTTCGTTCGGAGTGTACGGATCTTAGTCATGAACTCTTTTCTGAGGTCCGGCTGTAGGTAGCGATACCGTACTGGGCCACCAGAATCGATACCCCTCCCACGATGAGAAGTATCAGGATCGGGACAATCAGCTGGGTCAGGTACACATAAAAATCCATGGTTATCTGGGCAGTATCTGTACCACGTATCGTCCCAAGAACCGGGAAATTGGTGAACAGTAAATAGGCCATATAGAAGAAAAGCAGGATTCCACAAAGGCCAAGGACAAAGAGGGAGATCCCCATCAATTCAATCTTACGATGCTTCTCCACGATATCCCCCAATCCTCATCCGGTTCTGTTCGGCGGCAGTGGGTATAAGACTTGTGCGGCGGGTATGATGCAAACCCACCATTGAAATACGCCGGTTTCCTATATCTACTATCACTATGATTCCGGACATTATCGGTATTTTTTTACATATTGATCAAAATCTTCCCCTAATCATCCAGGATTACGGATTCTGGACGTATCTGATCTTATTTGCCATCATATTCTTCGAAACCGGTTTCGTGGTAACACCGTATCTTCCGGGTGATTCACTGCTCTTTGTGGCGGGAGTATGTGCGGCGGGAGAGTTACTCGACCTGAAATGGCTGCTCCTGGTGTTCATCACAGGAGCCATCGCAGGAGATACCGCCAATTACTGGATAGGTAATTACTGTGGCACAAATCTGCGGGCACGGCTGTGCCGGATTTTCTCGGATCAACACTTCGAACGGACCCGGCATTTCTTTGATCGATATGGTGGGAAAACCATATTTATCGCCCGGTTCATCCCCATGATCAGGACCTTTGCACCGTTCCTTGCGGGGGTAGGCTCTATGGAATACTCTCGATTCCTTACCTACAACGTACTGGGGGCGATCGTCTGGTCCGTGGTCATCGTCTTTGCGGGATACTATATGGGAACTATCCCGATTGTGCAGACCAATCTTAATCTGCTCGTATATTTCGTTGTACTTCTTACACTTGGCACCGTCATATTCATCCTTTATACGTTGGTCCGGAAATGGCACAGTGTGCCGGCCTAGATGGGAAGTGAGGGATGCGTTCTTTGGAATGCACGGTGGATGGAACGTGAGGTGTGCGTTCTTTGGAATGCATGATAGTTAACCCCTTCATTTCCAGTGCACGGCATTACTGCATGGCATAAGAAGTGAGGAGAGGGAGTCGTTGAGGGGGATCTTGATGTTGGAGGGAAAACCCCTATCCTCCGTCAGATAATTTCTCGAAGTCTTTCGAAGAAACCGCCCGTGGTCTCTTCCTTCTTTTCCCCCACGAACTCCCGTACCAGTTCCTTCTGTTTCTTGGTGAGCTTGGAAGGTATATTGACCACCACCTTTACCAGCTGGTCTCCTCTTCTCCGGGAGTTAAGATAGGGCATGCCCTGACCCCTCAGGCGGAAGACCGTATGACTTTGGGTCCCGGGAGGAATGGTGAGTTTTGCATTTCCCCCCATTGTCGGGACTTCGATCTCCCCTCCGAGCATGGCGGTACCCAGATCGATGGTGGTCTTGCAATAGAGATCCGCATCGTTCCGTTCAAAAATCTTGTGCGGCTTGATGTGCACCACCACATACAGGTCACCGGGTGGGCCCCCCTGGACACCGGGTTCTCCTCCCGCGGCGATGCGCAAGTATTGTCCATCATTCACCCCTTTCGGGATATTGATCTCGATTTTCTGGACTTTCTCCACGCTCCCCCGGCCATGACACTCCGGGCAGGGCTGTTCGATAATTCTACCGGTCCCCCCACAGGTGCGGCAGGTGGTGATATTCATCATCTGCCCGAAAGGACCCTTGGTCACCCTTCGTATTTGGCCCGTACCTCCACAGGTACTGCAGGTCTTAAGATGGCCTGGTGCGGCCCCGGTTCCTTTGCAGGTAGGGCATTCTACGAAATGCGGAATCTCGATCTTGGTCTGCATCCCATTGAACGCATCTTCGAGAGTGATATCCAGATCATACCGGATGTCGGCTCCCTCCCGGGGCCCTCTAGCACTGGAGCGGCCAAACCCGGAGAAGATATCGAACATGTCATTAAAATTGAAGTTGCGGAGGATGTCTTCCCAGCTGAACTGACGGAATCCGGCAAAGTCTTCCGGCCGGAAAGCGGAATGTCCGAACTGGTCATATTGAGCCCTCTTCTGCGGGTCGGAGAGTACCTGGAAAGCTTCGTTGATCTCCTTAAATTTTTCCTCTGATTCCTTATTGCCTGGATTCAGATCGGGGTGATACTTTTTGGCCAGCGAACGGAATGCCTTCTTGATGTCGTCGGGGGAGGCGGTCTTTTCCACCCCCAGTACTTCGTAGTAATCCTTCTTTGCCATGCGGTGGATCTTATTTCTCTTCTTCCATCTTGAAATCGGCGTCTACGACATTGTCTCCGGAGGGTTTCTCTTTCTTCACTTCTTCTTCCGGCCCCCCGCCCGCAGCTGCCTGTTCCTGATACTTCTTGGCCGCCTCCGCATAGATGGCTGTTCCTGCCTCCTGAAGGACCTTCTGTAGATGTTCAGACTCTTCCTTTATGCGGCTGATGTCCGTTCCTTCCAGTGCCGTTTTGACCGATTTCACCGCTGTATCGATTTTTTCTTTCTGGTCAGGAGAGAGCTTTTCTCCCACTTCGGCGATGGTCTTCTCCGCAGTATAGACCATCGCATCTGCATCGTTGCGAATCTGGACCTCTTCCTTCTTTTTCCTGTCCTCTTCCTCGTACTTCTTCGCCTCATCCACCATGCGGTTCACTTCAGAGTCCGAGAGCTTGGTGGAGGCACTGATGGTCATCTTCTGCTCTTTGCCGGTCCCGAGATCCTTCGCCGAGACGTTCAGGATACCCGAAGCATCGATGTCGAACGTCACCTCAATCTGCGGCACTCCGCGGGGAGCGGGGGGGATGCCCACCAGATTAAACTGTCCGAGACTGATGTTGTCCCTGGCCATGGGACGCTCTCCCTGTAACACATGGATGGTGACCGCAGTCTGGAAGTCGGATGCCGTGGAGAAGATCTGTCCTTTCTTGGTGGGAATGGTTGTGTTACGTTCGATAAGAGGGGTCATCACCCCACCCAGGGTCTCGATCCCCAGGGTCAGCGGAGTAACATCGAGCAATACCATATCGGTAATATCGCCGGATAAGATAGATCCCTGGATGGCGGCTCCAATTGCCACGCACTCCATGGGATCGACCCCCCGTTCCACTTTGTTGGGACCGATGTAGGTTTCTACGAATTTCTGAACCACAGGCATGCGGGTCGGTCCTCCCACCATGATCACTTTTTTGATACCGTCCTTGGTGAGTTTGGCATCGGCGAGGGACTGTTCAATGGGATGAACACAGCGTTTGATGATCGGATCAATCAGCTGCTCCAGTTTGGAACGGGTGAGTTTCATGGAAAGGTGCTTAGGACCCATCTTATCGGCTGTGATGTAGGGTAGATTGATATCCGTCTCGATGACGGTGGAGAGCTCGATCTTCGCCTTCTCTGCCGCCTCCCGAACTCTCTGGGTGGCCATCTTGTCATTACGGAGATCAAGGCCTTCCTGTTTACGGAATTCTTCAACAATCCAATCGACGATGGCATTATCCATATCCGTCCCGCCGAGCTGAGTATCCCCGGAGGTGGAGAGCACCGTGAACGTTCCGTCCCCGAATTCCATAATGGTAACATCCAGGGTTCCTCCACCCAGATCAAAGACCAGAATGTCCGCGCCCTCGCCCTTATCCAGGCCATAGGCCATGGAGGCCGCAGTGGGCTCATTAACCAGCCGTACGACGTCCAGACCCGCGATTTTACCGGCGTCCTTGGTGGCCGTGCGCTGGTTATCATTGAAGTACGCAGGGACGGTGATCACCGCCTTTTTTACCTCACCACCTAGAAACGCTTCTGCATCCCGTTTGATTTTCTGAAGGATGAAGGCGGAGATCTGCTGGGGCGTGTATTCTTTTCCATATATCTGATATTTGTGACCCGTACCCATCTTCCGTTTTGCCGCCGTGACCGTCCCTTCCGGGTTGGTGATGGCCTGACGCCGAGCCGGTTCACCTACCAGCATCTGCCCATCTTTCGTGAACGCAACAATCGAGGGAAACATCTTTCCCGCGACGGTTGCTCCCTCTGCCGAAGGGATAATGGTCGGTTTCCCTCCCAGAATCACTGCAGCCTGGCTGTTGGATGTGCCCAGGTCAATTCCGATGATCTTTTCTTTTGCCATTAACGTTCTCCTGTTTCCTCGCTTTTTTTCACCGCAACTTTTACTTTTGCCGGGCGTATCACCTTGGTCTTGAGCATGTATCCGGGTTGGAATTCTTCAAGGATAATATCATTTTCGCAATCACAGACTTCCATGCAGTACGCCTCATGATAATGCGGATCGAACTTCTTACCCGCGGATTCGATACGTTTCAGCCCGTGGTTCTCCAGTACTTTCATGAAATTTTTGTACAGGAGTACGATCCCTTCTTTCTGCACCGTATCCTTCGATATCTGAAGCATCCGTTCCAGATCGTCTACCGTGGTGAGAAGATCGGCCATCAACCTCTCTTCTGCGAGGGTGATGATCAGGTCCTTTTCACGATCGAATTTCTTCCGGTAGTTGTCAAAATCGGCCTGCAGATATTTCAGACGGCTTTGCAGTTCTTCCGTGCTCTTTTTCTGTTCGGCGAGAGCCTCCTGCAAACTGGCCAGCTCTGTTTTGCGGTTTTCAGGGGTCTCTTCCGGCGTTTCTGCCTGGGTGTCTTCTCCGGTCATACACCACTCAGCAGCTGATCTAATCTGTATGCACTACTATATCAAATTTATTATGATATCACGAGATAAAGGCTTAAATTCTAAAATCAATCCCCTTTTGTAATTATTTTTCTTTCTTTCGGCGAAAGGATCGAACCAATCCATCAATTCATCGTAGTTGGGATAACGGATTGATCACTCGCAGAAGATAGAGAGGAGCAGATCCATATCGATATGCCGTTCGAAAAATTGCGCCAGGTCATTGTAGGGATCGGCATCCATCACCGGCAGAGGAGTGAAAGGAAGTTGTTTTCTCTCATACAGAAAGGAAAGAAGCGCATTGATCGCCGACACATTCTGAAACAAACCATGAATATAGGTTCCAAAGACCAGTCCATCGCTACTTACCGCCCCGTCCGTTTCAAATGCCGACTCTTCTGAATTTCGGGTAGTTTCTCCCATATGGATCTCATATCCTTGCACCCGACCGATTCGCGAGAGAAGAGGGGGAACCGTTGATGCGGTGAGTGTGACCTGACGGGTATTCTTTCTGTATCCCGAGAATTTGGTGGTGACATTCAGCAGACCCAATCCCGGATATCTTCCTTCCTTCGATTCCACTCCGGAATCGATCACCTCCTGTCCGAGCATCTGGTATCCCCCGCATATGCCCACCACCGGGATCCCTCTCTGCCGGGCCCGAACGATCGCAACTCCTGTTCCGGTTTCATGCAGTACCCGAAGGTCTTCGATGGTATTTTTCGTACCCGGGATGATGATGCAGTCGTAACGGTCCAGCGGCGTACCCGGGTGGACGTACTCGACAGAGGCATGATGTTCAAGGAGTTCAAAGTCCGTGAAATTCGAGATGCGGGGAAGCCGTATGATGGCGATCCGCACCGGATGGTCCTTCCGTTGCTTATCGATGAGAGAGAGGGAATCCTCGCTGGGAAGCTGGTGATCGGTAAAAGGAAGGACGCCCAGTACCGGAAGCCCGGTCAGGTTCTCCAGAATGCTGACTCCTGATTCAAACAGTGCGGGATCCCCCCGGAACTTGTTCACAATGATGCCCTTCACCAAATCACGGATATCTTCAGGCAGCAAGGACAGGGTTCCATATACCTGCGCAAAAACACCCCCTCTCTCGATATCTGCCACCAGAAGAATGGGTATTTTCAATTCCCGAGCCAGGCGAACATTGGCGATGTCGCGATCAAAAAGATTCACCTCCGCCGCTCCCCCCGCCCCCTCCACCACCAGGTGGCTGTACCGGCTTTGCAATCGCTGAGCCGCGTTCAACGCGACGGCGAGCAGGTTGTCTGTCTCCTGATAATATGCTCCAATATGAACATCACGGTACGGTTGCCCGAGCAGAACGATCTGAGAGGTCTGATCCCCCTTGGGTTTGAGCAGGATCGGGTTCATATCTACATGGGGGATGAGCCGTGCCGCAAACGACTGGACTGCCTGGGCAATCCCCATCTCTCCTCCCTCATCGGTCACAAAAGAGTTCAGGCTCATGTTCTGGGACTTGAACGGGGCAACCGGAATCCCGCGGTTCACGAGGGCACGGCAGATCGCTGCCACGACCGTACTTTTCCCCACATGAGAGGCAGTTCCCAGGACCATGATGGACATAGAACGAAGTGTCTCCGGAAGAACGGTATGTTCCCATATGTAATGAAAATACAGACCCCGCACACCACGGCCCGCTCCACGCTGTGGTGATTACTGGATGCCCCGCATCCAAAAGATTGGGAGGAGTGGTCCTCACAGCGATATCGACCCAGAACAAATAACCTACGGGGATTTCTTTTTCGGATACCCGATTCGTCTGAGATCCTCCTGGATCTCATCCAATATCAAGGGATCGTCAATGGTGGCCGGAGTCCGGAAGATATCCCCATCTGCGATCTTCTTCATGGTTCCCCTCAGGATCTTTCCGGAACGGGTTTTGGGTAGACGTTTCACGACCATGGCCGTTTTGAAGGAGGCGATCGGGCCGATTCGTTCCCGGATATTCTGGATCAGTTCCTGAATGATCGTTCCATGATTCCGCGTCACCCCCGCTTTGAGAACGATAAAACCGAGAGGGATCTCCCCTTTGACGTCGTCAAACACACCCGTAACAGCACATTCTGCCACATCGGGATGAGACGCGAGCACCTCCTCCATCGCGCCCGTGGAGAGCCTGTGCCCTGCGGTATTGATGATATCGTCGGTACGACTCATGATCCACAGATATCCGTCGGAATCAACATATCCAGCATCGCCCGTCAGATAATATCCGGGAAATGTCTCCATATAGGTCCTCACGAAATCGCCATCATTGTTCCAGAGAGTGACGAGATTACCCGGGGGGAGCGGCAGGCGAATCACGATGCTCCCAATCGTTCCCGATTCCAGTTCGTGACCACCCTCATCCAGGACCCGCACGTCATAACCGGGGACCGCCCGTGTGCAGGATCCGGGTTTGACCGGTAACAGGCCGAGGCCCGCCAGATTGGCTCCGATCGCCCAACCGGTCTCTGTCTGCCACCAGTGATCGATCACCGGTACCCCTAACCGCTGTTGAGCCCAGGTCAGGGTATCTGGATCACATCGTTCACCTGCCAGAAACAACATACGGAGAGAGGAAAGGTCATATTTATGAATGTACCGCCCTTCAGGATCCTCCCGTTTTATCGCTCGGAACGCAGTGGGAGCGGTAAATAACACGTTCACTCTCTGGTTCTCGACTACTCTCCAGAAGGCACCCGGATCGGGAGTCCCCACCGATTTTCCTTCATAGAGAACGGTAGTACATCCGGCAAACAGGGGGGCGTAGACAATATAGGAGTGACCCACCACCCATCCCACATCCGAAGCGGCCCAGAAGACCTCTCCTGGATCCATTCCATAAATATTTTTCATGCTCCAGTGGAGGGCGACCAGATGGCCTCCGTTGTCCCGCACCACGCCTTTAGGAACTCCGGTGGTGCCAGAGGTGTACAATATGTAGAGAGGATCGGTGGAGGCGACGGAGACGCATTCTGCCCGGTCTGAACCGAGCAGAACTGACCAATCTTTATCTCTGACGGAAAGGGGGGCGAGGAGCTGGGGTCGCTGAAGGATCACGGTATGTTCCGGTTTCACATCCGCGAGGCTGATGGCCTTATCGAGAAGAGGTTTATAGGGGATGATCCGATTAATTTCGATCCCGCACGAGGCAGAGAGGATTACTCTCGGTCGGGCATCGGAGATCCGGGCCGCCAGTTCCGGGGAGGCAAATCCTCCAAACACGACCGAATGGATCGCACCGATTCGTGCACAGGCAAGCATGCTGATTACGGCTTCGGGGACCATGGGAAGGTAGATCAACACCCGATCCCCCTTCCGTACCCCCAGCCGTTGAAGACCTGCGGCACACTGTGCCACCCGGTCCAGCAGTTCTGCGTACGTATACCGGGTGACGGTTCCCGTAACCGGGCTGTCGTAGATCAGAGCGATGCGTTCGCCATGTCCATCGTTTACATGGCGATCAAGCGCGTTGTAACAGGTATTTACCCGCGCCCCCGGAAACCAGCGGTAGAAAGGAGGGTTTGTGTCATCGATGATACGATCCCACCCCTTGTCCCAGCTGATTTTTTCGGCTGCATGTCCCCAGAACCGTTCCGTTTCTTCTTTCGCCTGGCGATACACCTCTTCATAACGGCTAGCCACGTACCATCCCTGCTGAGTGATAGCTCATAGCATGGAATCGGCGGGATATTTTCAAAAACATTACCATTTGCACTCATAACCCGTACAAAAGAGCGAGGTAAACAGGAGAGGAGACTACGAAAAAATTCGGACTCAAAGATTTCTTAATATGACGGGATAACTCATCTTCACTGGATGAACCCGATAAGAAATCACGGTGATGCACTGGTTGCCCTGTTCGTCATCGCATGCATGTCGGTCATGGGACTGATGACACTTCCTGGATGACGGGATATCGAGCGACCACCCTTCGGATTCCGCCCGCGATCTCCTCCGTATCCCCCCGGTAGCGCGGAATGAAATGAATGTGGGCGTGCGGAATCGACTGGCCTGCGGCCTCTCCGACATTCACCCCGATGTTATATCCTTCCGGGGAATACCGCTGCTCCGTGTAGGTTTTTGCCATATCCACCAGATCAAGGATACGGTGTTTCTCCTCACGGGTCGCATCAAAGTAGGTTTCCACGTGCCGGAAGGGGATAATCAGGAGATGCCCATTCGTTACCGGAGAGATATCGAGTATCGCATAACACAAATCATTCTTCATCAGAATGGATGAAGCTCGGGGATTACAGAATGGGCAGTTGATCATGCTTGGTACCTTCTTTGTAGTGATTTCAGCCACTCAGTTGGTGGTATTAGATAATCGTTTCCCTTCCCGACAGAATTTCCAGTAAAAAGTTAAATGGATGTCAACAGCGTATCCCGGTTGAATATTCCGGATCCGATTTTAACGAGCAGGGCATCCACCACAAACAGAATACCTCCCACCAGTACCGACACCGGAGGTGACAGGAAGATCAATCCGAAGATCTGGCCCATCAGGAGCGCCACGATCAGAAGAACCAGAGCTCCGGAGGCCTGGTACGCCTCCATGAAGGTGTTCACTCTGGAAGAGATGATCACGGTCACTGCCACCCCCATCAATGCAACGGCAGGGGCCACCCAGAGCATCAACGGCCACCAGACCGTCGTCGGGAACCAGATTCGGTGCATCACCGGCCATCCCGAGATGTTTACGACAGCGGCATACAGGAAAAAGTTCATCCAGGCAAATACCACTGCAGGAATGAAGGCCGCCAGGGTTTTTCCCACAAACAGTTCGAGATCCGTCGCCGGCGTGTACAACAGGGCTTCCAGCGTCTTCCGCTCTTTCTCCCCCACGAATGCTTCTGCCGCGATGATACTCGCCAGCATCAACGGAATTATTAGAAACAAAGGTGCAAAGAGATATCCGAGGAACAATACGACGGGAATCTGTTCGGGTGTGAGACCGGTGATCACTCCGGAAATCTCCTTGGGTATGAGGGGAAGTATCTCCTCCAGAGACGATTGATCCTCAGGACCGGTGATCAGAGCCATCTGGGTGAAAATCAGCGGGAAGACGATGGAGAAGATCACGGTGAGAACGATGGCCCCATATAGGGCAATGCGGTTCTTGCGCACCTCTCGAAGGTCCTTTTCCGCCAGGGCCCGTAGAATACGGGAATTCATGCGGACTCCTCTCCCCTTTTCTGGATCGCGAAATATACTTCTTCCAGACTATACTCACGGGGGCTTACCCGGACGATCTCTCCCCCACATCGGACCAGTTCGCGGACCGCCCTTGCAATTTGATCCCTATTCTGTACCTTCAGCTGGAGATGGAGAGGGTCTGGAGATTCCGCCGAGATCCCGTCCTGATCCTTCAGGTGTTCGATCGCGCGAGGAGGTAGAGGACGGATCAACTCTACTTCTACCGTCACACCCGTCCAGACGCGATCCGTGAGCTCCTGTATCGATCCCATGGCAATCAGGGCTCCATGGTTCAGCATACCTACCCGGTCGCACAGTATCTGTGCTTCATGAAGGTTATGCGTACACAGAAATATGGTCCTCCCCTCTTCACGGGAGAGATCTTCGATAAGATTCTCCACCTGACGGGCGGCCTCCGGATCCAGTCCTGCGGTGGGTTCGTCCAGGAAAAGTACTTTTGGTTCATGGATCAGGGCACGGGCTAGGGCAAGCCTCTGTTTCATTCCTTTGGAGAAACCCCCCACCAGGTCATCGGCACGTTTTTCCAGACCGAACAGGTGTAACATGTCATCCACCCGATTCGACACTTCGACCTCGGAGACCCCGAACATGGTCGCATAAAAGGTCAGATTCTGGCGCGCAGTCAGACGTTCATAATGGGAAGGGGATTCGGTGAGTACGCCCGATATACCGCGTACCCGGGATCCTTCTTCAACCGGATCTATTCCATAGATGCGAGCGAATCCTTCGGTGGGAGAGAGAATGCCGTTTAATAGCCGGACCATGGTGGTCTTGCCCGCACCGTTGGGACCCAGCATTCCGAATACTTCACCTTCTTTAACCGTAAGAGATACTTCTTTTACCGCAGGGATCGGACCAAATCTGCGGGTGAGATGATCGGTTTCAATCGCCAGGGTCATATCCTTGCTATCTCCTGCAAACAAACTTCCTGAACATCATTCTTATTCCTCCATAAGGAAGAGTTCTTCGATGCTGGAATTCAGTGCCCTGGCCACATCGTAGGCGAGCCGTAACGATGGGTTGTAGGTGCCCTTTTCAAGAAACACGATCGTCTCCCTTCGTACGCCGACCATATGAGCGAGATCTTCCTGAGTCAGATTAAACCGGGCGCGGAATTCCTTGATTCTGGTCTTCATCAGACACCTCTCAGGCAATCGTGGTTACGATGCGTTCTTTGCTCAGGAACCGGGTGAGCCATGCGGTAGCAACCAACAGAAGAACCGCGATGGCCAGCGTTCCGCCCACTACGATCCAGGATATGGAGAATCCCGGTCCAAGAATGCCCTGAGATAGAGTAAGGAGAAAGATCAGGACAAAGATGATCGCGAAATTCAGGATCTGGTTTTCCCGAAGGCCGAGCAATAGCTGTGCAAAGCCCAGCAGACCGACCGTAGCAGCGATAAACAGGGGTACCGTGGTGAACAGGTGAGCGATCACCGGCAGCCCGGGGATACGGGTCACGGCAGAGAGTGCATTGGCAAATGACAGAATGAGGACGGCGGCGATCAGGGTGATCCCGTAGGCAGGGATGGTCACTCCCACCACCTTTCCTATCCAGATCTCGCGAAGAGAGAGAGGACAGCACAGGAGGGTCTCGATCACCCCTCCCTGTTTCTCTCGAAGAAAGGCCTGAGATGAGAGAAGATATCCCAGAAAGATACCAAGAACCGGTACCAACGTGAACACCAGTGAATCCAGCGATCCAATCGTTCCGCTGCTCAGCGTTGACAGTGAGGAGATTCCTCCGAATACGACGACGAAAACGATGGCACTCATCAACACATTCCTGCTCTTCAGGATCTGGCGGATCTCCTTTAAGGAAACGATAAGAATCCGGTTCATACGGATCCCTCCGCTTCCTGAACCACACCAAGATAAATATCCTCCAGCGAACGGGTCAGACGAGTCGCCTCCTCTACCGCGATCCCTTCCCGGATCAGCCGCGTGAGAATCGGGGCGGTCGTTATACCTGGAGCGAGGGTGAGGAGTATATGCTTTCCATCGTTCTCAACATTGACCACCCCCTCCAGCTGAGGCAGGATTGCCAGGGCGGTGTCGATTTGCCCGGAGTCCGCCAGGGAGAGAGAGAACTGGGGTCGACCGGAACGGTTCCGCAGGTTATCTACCGTATCGAACGCCCGCAGCGAACCCTGGTGAAGAATGGCCACTTTCGAACAGACCCTCTCCACCTCTGCAAGGTGATGGGAGTTCATGAATACGGTCATCGATTCCTGTCGGGAGAGGTGCAGTATGAGGTCGCGCACCAGCACCTGGGCTTCGGGGTCCAGTCCAGAGGTGGGCTCATCTAGAAACAGGATCTCCGGATCGTGAAGGATGGCCCTTGCGAGCCCCATCTTTCTCTTCATCCCCGCAGAAAACGTTCCTACCAGGTCGTCTGCACGTTCCAGAAGGCCGGCAAATTCCAGCATCTGATGAACTCGATCGGAGGGATCCTCGAGCCCATAGAGCCCCGCGTAATAGGTGAGATTTTCTCTTGCCGACAGCTGATCATAGATGCCATTATTTTCCAGCAGTACGCCCACTTTCTGACGAAGTCGGTCATGATCCGAAAGAGACTCACCAAACACCCGTGCTTCTCCGGAGGAGGGTTCCAGAAGTCCCAGCAAAATGCGCATGGTTGTAGTCTTTCCGGCCCCATTGGGTCCCAAAAATCCGAATACCTCACCCTTGTCCACAGAGAAGTTCAGATCCCGAAGCACGCGCTGTCCGTTAAACGAACGGGAGAGATCCCGTATCTCGATCACACTCATTCCACATCTCCCTTCTTGAAGAAGTACCACTGGAAGGCCCGTGCGGAGATCCCCATTTCCAGCACAAGGAAGAGAATCACGATCTGGACAGGCAGAGTGAACAGACCCAGGTACTGGATCCAGAACAGGATAAAAAGCGTTATAAAGGTGATAAACCAGGAATAACTCAATCCCCAGGCACCGATTCGCCTCGTTCTCTCATCCTGACGAGGTGTTTCCTCTGTCCGCATTTCCTTACCCAGCATGGCAATCAGAATCACGGTACCGGAGACGATCAGCGCACCGGCACCTATATCCCCCCAGCCCGATACGAGGGCATCTGCGGCCCCAAATACGATCAGAAGAAGACCCATTGCCCACCAGTACAGGTACCGAAGAGGGATTGAACCACTTAAGTTATTTATTTCTAACATTTAGTTATATATTTAACACATAATGTTATATAAAAATAACTCAATCCGGACCAGGGCTTTCCTTCTCCGGTTCCACCCGCGGAGTGGATCGAGCCGGACAGTAACGGTTTGTGCACCCGGGACAGACGGAGACACGCATCTCTACTGCCGCCCCAACCATTAAAATCCAGAACACAGCCCATTCCAGCGGAGATCCTGCCAGCCAGTATTGGGGATAGATCAGACTCACGGCGATGGGAAGAAGAATTCCAATGCGATCGCTCAGGCTGTACCTGCTCGGCAGTCGGCGCGGCAGGTAACGGGTGATCATACCGGGAATCACATGGCCGCACGTCGTATCTCGGCATCTGCATTTCGCGCAGAAAGAATAGAGGATCGCGATCCCGGACAGTGCCAGCATACATCCATACAGCACCGCGAGGAGAACCGAAGACGCTCCGATCGCGTGCAGGGCAATCAGGAACGCGCCTCCACCGAGAAAGAGACTCAGCATACCATGCTGCGGCCGGTTCATATTTTTACATGCTCCCTCAACCTATAATAGGAACCCACGTGCGTGGAGCAATTCGTGAGACCAGAGTGACTCGCGGCGATTCGAAATGGGATAACAATATTTTTATTCGCCGGCTTCAGATTTTTTAGGTACGTCATGCTAATACATAGCATGGAGATGACACTGTGAAGAGATTAATCGTCTGTATAATCGTTCTTGTGATAGCGGCCCTGTTCGCCGGTTGCGCCACTACCCAGACCGCCCCGCAGGAGACCCTCAAAATCGGTGTGATCGCCTCAATGACCGGACCCGCGAGCACCACCGGTAAAGACATCTGGCAGTCTGCCGTACTCGCCCGTGACGAGATCAACGCTGCCGGGGGCGTGTATGTGAAAAGTCTGAATACCCGGGTGCCCATCGAGCTAGTGCAGGGTGATGACGAGTCCACCCGAGAAGGGGGTCAGAAGGCAGTATCCAAACTGATTACCCAAGATGGGGTGGATGTTCTTGTCGGGGGATTTTCGAGCGCCGTGGTCTCAGCCCATCAGTCGATCGTAGCCGAACAGAAAATCCCCTACATTATATCCGGTGGTTCCAGCACAGCGGTGTCGCGCCGCACGGATATCGATATGCAGTATATGTTTTTCCATCGCCCGAATACGGATGACTCCGCCCGAGTCACCACGATTTTTGCCTCAGATGTCATTCGCCCGGCCATTAACTCGAAGTTTTCCTTTTCCGAATCGCGGCCCTTGCGAATGGCAATTCTATACCAGGACAGCCCGTATGGTAAAGGGCAGTTGATCGCTGCCAATGATACGATCGTGAAAGACCATCTGCCGGTGGAGATTGTGGCAGAAGAGAGCTATCCAATGGGGGGGACCGATTTCCGGACCCAATTGACCAAGATCAAGTCAGTGAATCCGGATGTGATCTACGCGGCATCCTTCCTGAATGAACAGATCCCTATCGTCCAGCAGGCCCGTCGGGATGTGGGCCTGAACACCATCATCCTTGCGATCGAACCCTGCGATGATCCCGATTACTACAGTGGAACAGGGACCTATGGAGAATATTCGGTTCTGGAGAGCCGGTTCAGTCCCTATGCGGTGCCCCGCGGGTCAACTGCCCCGGCCATCCAGCAATTTGTCCAGAATTTCGATAAGAAGTGGCAGGGATTCCCGGGGATGATGGGCGCCGCCACCTATGAATCGATCTATGTTGCAGCCAAAGCAGTGGAGAATGCTGGAACCCTGGATCATGCGGCCATCCAGTCAGCCATCGCCTCCGTCCAGATGCCCCAGATGATGGAGGCGATGCAGAACGGCACCATCTCGTTCTCTACCGAGTACCATGAGAGTAAATTTGAACTCTACATGGAACAGCTCGTCTGGGATGATTCGGTCAAGGAGCTGCGTCCCAAGATCGTTTGGCCAGAGAATCTCAAAGAAACAGATTTCGCACTTCCCGACTGGTATCAGCCGGGCACAGGTTAATCTTTTTTTTCTGAAATTTTTACACTTGTCTTGAACCGATCAATTTGTCATTTGGGTTCATCAGTGAAATTTTATAACAAGGGAAAACAAATCATGACATGCTATTACATAGCGTGGTAACTATGAGGCGTGTCGTAATCGGAATTGTAATTCTCGTACTGGCCACATTGCTCCTGGCTGCCGGATGCGTCCAGCCGGCCCAGGTTACTCCTAAAATAACGGAAGTAAATGTGGGCGTGGTTGCCTCACTCACGGGTCCCGTAAGCAACCTCGGTAACGATATGTGGAGATCTGCCCAGATGGCCGCCGATGAAATTAATGCGAAAGGCGGGATTTACATACGTGAATTTGATGTTCGCGTCCCCCTTCACCTGATACCGGGTGACGACGAATCGACCCGTGAAGGTGGTCAGAAGGCAGTGACCAAACTCATCATGGATGACAAAGTAAGTGTGTTGGTCGGGGGATACTCTAGCGCGGTCACATCGGCACATCAGGCCATCGTTGCCGAAAACAAAATTCCCTATATCGTTACAGGTGCCTCCAGCCCGGTCATCACCCACCGAACAGACATCGATACCCGGTATTTCTTCCATCATTGTCCGACGACGGACACGTACGGGGATTATACGGTGCGCTTTGCAGACCAGGTGATCTATCCCGCCATGAGTGCGAAATTCAACTTTACCACAGATCGGCCTCTTCGGCTCGCATTTCTCTATCAGGATAGCCCCTATGGAAAAGGAGTGGTGGATGCGGCCAAGGCTACCATCGCCCGGGATGGATTGAATATTGAGATCGTTGGAGAGGAGAGCTTTACTATGGGTGGAACAGACTTCCGCACCGCGCTTACAAAACTCAAGGCTGCCAATCCCGATGTCGTGTACCCCGCAGCATTCCCCAACGAGCAGAGCCAGATGATTCCCCAGGCACGTCGTGATGTGGGACTGAATGCAATCTTCCTGGCAGTCGAGACCAACGATGCTCCGGAATATTACAAGGGTATCGGCAGGTTTGGAGAATATTCTGTCATTGAAAGCCGGTTCAGCCCCTATACGGTCCCAAGCGGCCCCATCGCCCAGCCGGCCACAGAATTCAAAGAATCGTATAAGGCGAAATGGGGTGACTACCCTGGCATGATGGGGGCATCCACGTATGAGGGCGTGTTCATCGCCGCACGAGCGATAGAGAATGCCGGAACCACCAACACCAGTGCCATACGTGACGCTCTGGCGGTCATTAATACTCCCCAGATCATTGAGGCGATGGAGGGAGGGAATATCAGCTTCACCCAGGACTTCCGAGAGAGTCAGTTCTCCCTCTACATGGTGCAGTTATTCTGGAATAGCACAGCCGGCGAATGCAGACCAAAAATTGTTTGGCCAGACAATCTCAAGGAAACGAATTTTGTGTTGCCGGATTGGTTTGTTCCGGCACACGTATGAACAAATTATCAATTTTTATTAGGATACTCGTAGAGAGTTGTACTGCGTGAGTGGCGAACTAGGGATACTTCTTCAGGTCCTTTTCTGGGGCGTATATGCGGGGTGCATTTATCTCCTACTCGCCACGGGACTGAACCTGATCTTCGGCGTGATGAAGATCGTCAATTTTGCTCATGGAGAACTGCTGATGGTCGGCGCGTATGCCACGGCCACCCTATACGCGTTCTCGGGTCTCAATCCCTACCTGATCATCATCTTCTCCATGCTTACCCTCATCGCAGTAGGGGGGGTAATTGAACGACTCTGCTTCCGACCTATCATGGGCAGCGGAAAGCTGAATGAGATCTTCTTATCGCTCGGTCTGATCTATCTGATCCAGAACGGGGCTGCCCTCCTGTGGACGGATGAGTGGCAGGTGATCACCAGCCCCTATGCAGCGGTTTCCGTCCCCCTCGGACCAATCCAGCTTCCCTTTGATTACCTGATCATTATTTTGGTTACCGTGGGAATCCTGGCAGGTCTTCATCTATTCCTGAAGAAGACCCCTCTGGGCCGATCCTTACGGGCCACCAGTCAGAACCGCAAAGGAGCGATGCTGGTGGGGATCAATGTCGAACGGATGGACATGATCAGCTTCGCACTCGGATCGGCCTTGGCCGCGGCAGCCGGAACTCTCTGGGTCGTAAGCGGGCAGGTATTTAATCCATATATGGGGTCGGTCCCCGCCATCAAGGCGTTTGCCATCATCATCATCGGAGGTCTGGGAAGTATTCCTGGTGCGATCATTGGAGGTCTCCTCTATGGTATCGCGGAGAATGGTGCTGCCTATGTGCTGGGAGGGATGTGGAAGGATGCCATCTCGTTCATCATCCTGATCGTGGTGCTGATCATACGACCGACCGGGCTCTTCGGCGAGAGAGGAGATTAACGCATGGAAATGCGCGATCATGTTCCATGGCTGGCGGCCGCAGGCGTAATATTCCTGGCGCTGATTATACCCCTGGTCAGCGCGAACGCGTACCTGCTTAATATTCTGGTACTGATGCTGGTGTTCATCCTATTCGCCTCGGCATGGAATTTTCTTGCGTATTCGGGGCAGGCATCCCTCGGACATGCAGCCTTTTTCGGGCTGGGAGGATATGCTTCGGTCCTGATCGCACGGGGGCTGAATCTTCCGCCGTTGATGACCATCTTTGCGGGCGGTCTCCTGGCAGCAGTCATTGGAACGCTGATTGGCATCACCTGCGTCCGCCTCCGGGAGTGGTTCCTTGCCATGGTCACCTTTGGATTTGCCGTGATCATCCAGACCCTGGTGGTAAGCTCCTTTGCTCCGCTCACGGGTGGATGGGATGGCCTATCCGCTCCCAAGTTGATTCCATGGGGCTCCTCTTCACTCCTGTGGGAATATTATGTTATCCTTTTCATCACAGGAATCTGCATCCTGATCCTCTTCCTGATCCTCCGATCGCGGATCGGTCTGGCCTTCTCCGCTATCCGGGAGAATGAGACGGAAGCACGGGCGGCAGGAGTCGATCCGGTGAAGTTCAAACTCTTCGCCTTTGCGGTCAGTACATTTATGGCGGGCGTCGCCGGAGCAATGGAGATCCATCATTTCGGATATATTACACCGGAAATATTTGGAGCGGAGATTTCTTTCTGGCCGGTAATCTATTCAATCTTTGGAGGATTGGGCACTATCGTTGGTCCCATTCTGGGTACGGTTCTTCTGACTTTCTTCTGGGATGGGCTTAAAGACGCCGGCCTCACCTATGAACGATTCATCCTGATCGGAGCTCTGCTGATTCTGGTGGTCATCTTCCTGCCAAAAGGTCTTGTTTCCCTTCCCGGCAGGATATGGGATTATGTCAATAAGTGGAGAACGGAAAGCGGGGAGAACCCCCGATAATCCGGGATTTTTCAGCGAACAGTGATCCAGATCAAGCTATTTTTCTTGCCAGACGACCGGATCGACACCCGGCAAGTAGATCTGCCGATCGTTTCGTGATGTTTAGATTCCAAGATAGGCGGTCTGGATATGCTCATTGGAGAGAAGGTCACGGGCTTCTCCTTCCTGAACAATTCTACCGTTCTCCATCACATAACCCCGGTCCGCCAGCTCCAGCGCCCGCCGCACATTCTGCTCCAGGAGAAGCAGGGTTACCCCTTCTTTTTTAAGAGTCTGGAGGACTGAAAAGACCTGGGCGACCATCAAAGGAGAAAGGCCGCTGGAGGGCTCATCCAGAATAAGCATGCGGGGACTGGACATCAGGCTCCGTGCGATCGCCAGCATCTGTTGTTCTCCCCCGCTCAGGGTCCCTGCCTGCTGCCCACTTCGCTGCTCCAGGATGGGAAACAGCTGGTACACGTGGGGCAACATGTCCCGATTTCCGTTCATCCTTCCCATTTCCAGGTTCTCCCGAACGGACATACGCGGAAAGAGCTCCCGCCTTTCCGGGACGAGGGAGAGGCCTTTTTTGACAATCTCGTAGGGTGGGAGACCCAGAATCGGTTCATCCGAGAACGTTATATCCCCTTTCGCCTGGCGGTTTAACCCAAAGATGGTCTCCACCATACTCGTCTTCCCCGCCCCGTTGGATCCGATCAGTGAGACCAGCTCCCCCGGTTGCACATCGAGGTGAACGTCCCATAATACCTGGAGACTGTGATGGTACACTGATACGTTACGGACCTTCAGCACGATTCCGCCACCCCTTCAACAGGCAAACGGTTCGCCAAGATAGGTTTTGATCACCCGTTCATCCGCGGCGACTTCGTGGGGCTGGCCCTCTGCGATCTGTTCCCCATGGTCCAGAACCACGATACGATCCGAAACGCCCATGATCACGTGCATGATGTGTTCGGTGAGGAGGATGGATACCCCTCCGTCACGGATCTTCTTAATCAACTGAATAGAATCATTGATTTCTGTGGGTGTCAGACCGGTCATCAATTCGTCCAGAAGAAGAAGTTTGGGTTTCGATGCCAGGGCACGTGCCAGTTGAACCCGCTTCATCTCGCCGGCATTCAGCGTGCGCACCAGAGCATCCCACTTTTCTCGGGGAAGTCCCACAAAATCCAATAACTCGGCCGCCAGGGCCGATGCCTCATCCATACGATATTTTTTATGATTTCCGAAGAGGATACCCACCATCACAGCCTGTCGTACCGGAAGGTCGGGGAAAGAATGAGGAATCTGGAACGTCTTCGAAATTCCCTTCCTGCATACTTTTTCCGGGGTCAGGCCGGTGATCTCTTCACCGCAGAACTGGATCCGTCCTGCGGTGGGTTGGGAGAGTCCTGAGATTACGTTCATCAGGGTAGTCTTTCCTGCTCCGTTCGGCCCTACCAGACCAACGATCTCCCCCTTCTCGATTCTGAGATTGACCTGGTTCACCGCGGTCAGCCCTCCTATCTGTTTCGTTACCCCGGTAACCTCAAGCATGGCTGTCACTCAATAGCACGTCCACTGTTAGCACGGAACAGTATTAAATCATACGGTCGTCTAAATCAGGGATTATCATCAGGACAAACCTCCCTTATTCCGACCAGAAGAGGTCGGTGAAAGGGTTTTTAGTCAACGGAACAACGGGCGATCAGTTCCCGACATAACAATCGGACCGCCTTCCGCGAGGGGCTTTCCCTGGGTATCCGAGCAAGGGGGGAACCGCGGATATCCGCATCTTCTATCCCCGGATCTTCCGGAATAATTCCAAGAACCGGCAGGGAGCTTTCGGCCCTGGCCCCTTCCGCCTTCACACGGTTGAATATCAGAACGATACGATGTTCCGGAATGCCGATGGAGATGGCCAGATCCCGAATCCGTTCGGCTGTCCGCACTCCCCGGGCAGAGGGATCGCTGACCACGATCAGAACATCCGGATATCCCACGGTCCGGCGGCTGATGTGTTCCATCCCGGCCTCGCTGTCCACGATCACCCACCGATATCGCTTTTCCAGGGATTCCATGGCCTCGGTGAGCAGAGAGTTGGCAAAACAATAACATCCCAGACCTTCCGGTCTGCCCATGGCGACCAGATCGAATCCCTTGGATTCCACGAGCACCTGGTGGAACCGGAGGATGATGTATTCCTTGCGTGGCATACCGGGAGGAATACTGCGGGTAAAGGCGTCCTCTCGCATCCCTCCCAGGGTCTCTGCCACGGCGACCCCGAGTGCTTCATGAAGGTTGGCATTCGGATCCGCATCCACGGCGAGTATGGGCGTCTCACCGGATTCGATCAAGGTAGTAACCAACAGGGCTGCAATCGTAGTCTTGCCGGTACCCCCCTTTCCGGAGATAGCGATCCGGCATGTCTTCATGGGAATGCCTCCCTGCACATCCTGGAGAGTGTGGCCGTGGCGGTCAGGATCTCTTCCGCCATCTGTTCCGTGCCAAACTGAATCCCGCAGGTTGGTGTAATCAGGGACTGCTGATCGATGATCTTCGGATCTACGTGCTCTCCCAGACGCTTCCGGATGCCACGGATTCGTGAGAGGAGCGATTCCATCGTTTCCATGCGGAAAGTCTCATAATCAACCGGCACGATGCCCCAGGCAACAACACCGCCTTCCTCCAGATAGGATGCGACGGCTTCGCTATAGAGCAGGAACTCTCGCGTGAGCAGGTGGGCATCGAATGAGAGAACGGAAGGCTTCAGGGACAGAAGGAAATCCCAGTCGGTGTTGGCACAACAGTGAATCCCGTATCCCCCCTGCAATAGCGATGCCGCATCGGCAAGTGCATTGGAAACAGTATCCCGGTCCAGTGGAACAACCGAAGATCCGAGCGAGGTGAGATAGGGTTCATTGAACACCACCAAGGGATGGGCGTCGGGTGTCAGCCGCTGGATCTCCCGTTCCATCCACCGCGCCTGAAGACCAAGGATCTTTCCCAGAATGTCCGCGTACTGAGAATCATAGAAGATAGGTCGTTTATCGCAATCCGTGACCTGCATTCCAAAGGTGACGGGGCCGGTGACCTGGCACTTCACCACCCGGGAATGCACCGGGGGGTCCCTCCGCATCGCATAGAAACCTGAGGCATACTCCGGTCCGATCGCGTAGAGCGCTGTATTCTCCTCCAGGTAGTCCTGATACACCCGTTCGATCTCTTCGGAATGGTCTTTTTTTACGTCAACGAACAGACGATCCCCTTTCAGGATCCTCCCTGGCAGATGAGCGGAATCGTTGAACACGATCCGTTCCAAAAGCCCCCTACGGGGCAATGTGGGGACAAAAGGGAATTCAGGAAAGAGCGTGGATGAAAGACGCCAGGCGGCCGCCGGGTCCGTATGGGGTAGCGCTCCCACCCCTGTAGCCTGAAGCCCCGGTGAAGGGATCATGCCTGCCATGGATCACCCCTCTTTACGTAACCGGCATTCTGCGAGCATCTTTTCCACGGTAGGAAAGAGCGACAG
>JBAIXL010000226.1:0-19588 GCA_037916685.1 Methanolinea tarda | reverse complement strand
AAAGCTGCTGGTCCCATACACCGGATCCGTGGCCATATATCCCTGATTGTGATTCCCGAGAGTCTTTGGGATGGGCACCTGTTTTCCTCCCACTTCGGCCCAGTCACGCTTCTGGTAGTTCCTCAGTACCGCGATCATAAAATCCATCTGCGCCTTCGCGAGCGGAATCGCTTCCTTGGTCAGGTCATACATCTTGGTCTTGGCTCGGGGACTCACATTCATGTACATCCCGCCGATTCGCGTGTTATTGGGATGAATGGACTGGCCCCCGGCGATCTCACAGATGGTCTGTCCGATTTCTCGTAGCCGCTGGATCCGCTTCGCCACACTTCGCACCGGCTCCTCCGGTGAGAAGGGGTTGATCTTTGTATCCGTCCCAGGAAGATACATGTCCGGCAGGGTGAGGATGTTGTGCAGGGCGTGACTATGCAGGCGGTTTGCACACTGGAGGATCACACGAAGGGTGTGGGCATCCTCCGGAACCTCGCAACCGATGGAGGCTTCGATGGCCTCCGTGGATGCCAGGGTGTGTGCTACCGGACAGATACCACATACGCGGGACACGATCTTGGGCACCTGCTCCATATTCTTTCCGTACGCGACCTTTTCCAATCCTCGTACCGGAGTGATGGAAAGCCAGTCACCTCGCTCGATGATACCTTCCTCGTTCACCTTGAGTACGAGTTTGGAGTGCCCCTCGTGTCTCGTGGTGGGAGAGATCTCAACAACTTTCGTCATCTAATTCGCCTCTTACAATGATGGCTATTCGTCAGGGCTATACCTGCCAAAGCGCTACCGCACCTGTTTCTGTGGAGAATCGGGTGTCAGGTACGTGCAGGACTTGCTCTATTCTCGTATATAAAAATACCTTACGCCCCGAAATCCAATCGAAATCTACCAAAAATTCGTCTGATTTCAATTCAAGGCAAGACTGGAGGGTGATTTTGAGATAGCGGACTGCGATCCCGAGCTAAGATGGCCAAACCGCTCGAAACGGTTAGTACCGGAAAAAGAGGTTAGATGTAGGGATTACGAAGACCCTTGTTCAAGCCAAAGCTGGCCCGAGCTTCGATCGTCTTCTTGTTCTTGGTGATCTTCTCATTGGCGAGTTTGGTCACCAGCTCAAGACCCGGTTTTACCTGCTCGATAGGCTTGGTCTCAAAGAGTCCAGCCGCGACTGCCTCGTTCCAGGTCTCTTCACCCTTTCGGGTCCGTACAAAGACCGTGCTCCATCCATCCGGGCTTCCCACCGAACCCGTGGAGACATCGCCGAGGTTGGATACATAGTCCAGACAGACATGGCAGCCGGGCTGTTCATACTTGTGGGTAATCTTCAGGGGCAGGGCTACGGTGTTCCCACGCTCCGTGGTCACCCAGAACTTGCCCTTTCCGATCTCCATCTTTTTTACGGCCTGGAGCTTCTGACCGGCATGGTCCTCCACCAGCTGCTGCATACTCTTGTAAGGGAAGTTCTCCATGCAGAAGATCCCGATGGCTAATGCCACCTTGTCGGGTACATCCCGCATTCCCACCGGATACAGCTGGGCCTTGCGTAACGCCTGCATCTGACAGCAGACGCCCACGATACCGATCTTGTCAAACCCATAACTGCGGGTGACTTCCTTGATCAGTTCCATCTGCGGGCTGAGGTTGTACTTAGTTCCCCGGGCCGCAAGGAGCTCTGCCTTGGTCGTGGCCACGTAGGGTTTGGCGAGCCAGGGGCGGTCCCCAACTCCGGAAACGATGGCACCATCGATGATGCCGTTCTCCAGCGCATAGGCGAAGAGAGAGGTGACGATGCCACCATCCTGGGATTTCTTCAGGATCTCCTTGTCCGTGCTTCGTGCCGAAACGCATGTCTTGTATTTACCGAGTTCCATTCCCATGTTCATCACCTCACTTCATGGCTCCATCGATGATGTCCATGATGCCCTCGAACTCATTTACCACATCGAAGCTGTACCAGCTCCGCGGGCACTGGTTATAACAGGCACCACACTTGATGCACAGATCGCGTTCTCCCTGTGGCTTTCCGTACTGCATGCTGATCGCACGGACCGGGCAGGCAGCTGCACAGGATCCGCAGGCCATGCACAGGCCCTGATTGATCACATCGTACATCAGGTCGCAGAAACACGCTGTGGTTCCACGCTTGGCAAGACTCATCAAGGGTTTCAGATAATTACCGGCGAGTTTCTTCTGGTCATCATTGCCCTTGAGCAGCAGATAGGCCATCACGGCCACGTTGCGGATCTGCTGGGGCGTCGGAGCGCATCCGGGGATGTACAGATCAACATCGACGATATCGCCGATGGGCAGGAATGACTCATGCTGCGGCTGGTTGTGCTGGCCGCCCCGCCCGAATCGGGTAATATTCCCGTAGCAGGCGCAGCCACCCAGTGCGACCACGACTTTGGACTTCTTGCGTGTGGCCTTGATCTCTTCGACCGCCTCGTGATCCTGGATGCAGACTGATCCCTCGACGAATGCCACATCCATCTCGGGAACGTGCCGGACGTCGGCGAGTGTCAGATCGTATACCCAGTCCACGTAATCGTCGAGGAGCTTGAACAGTCCGTTGTAGTTATCGGCAACGGAGACGAGACAACCGGTGCATCCGCTCAGGTGCACGTGTCCCGCTGTAATCTTGTTTGACACAGGTTTTTCCTCCTTTTTTGAAACTTCCACCTTTTTTTCCATCTTCACGTCAGAGGAAACTGCTGCAGGTTTTACCGGCATCGGCGCCTTCTTCGGCGCCTCCGCGGGTTTCTGCGGTCCTTCCTCTTTCTTCTTGAAGATTGATAGCAGTCCCATATGGTACACCTATCTCTTTCAGTACGATTCGTACTGCTTTCGGAATAGCTTGTTTCACTTCTTCCGTGAGTTCCATATCGAATTCCGCCACACTTCCGGGCTGACAGGCAATCACCGTGATGGTCATTTTATCTTTCAGGCGATGCAGGGGTTCGGTCAGATCCCAGGAATGAACGTCCCGGTAGCTCCCCGGAGGAAGCGCCTCCACGGGAAGGATCGTGACACTTCCAGGTTCTGCACCGAAATCTGCGATGTCGATGATCACCAGTTTGCGGGTCGTCTCCACATCCAGGAGCGTAAAGATGAAATGAGGGGCACCTAGCCCGGCATCGATCACCTTCACATTGTCGGGAAGGGATCGCTTTTGCAGCTCTTCAACGACCGCGGGTCCGAATCCATCGTCGCCAAACAGGGGGTTTCCGCACCCCACCACCACGATTTCGGGATACAACATGGAATTTTTATCTCACTGGAGAAGCTTCTGGGCTACTATCCGGTTGTCCTCATCCACCACAATCATGTGGGTGGCACAGGATACACAGGGGTCATATCCCCGGACGACCATTTCCGCGATCTGCCAGGGTGCTCCTGTCAGCGCCCTACTGCAGGTGGGGAAGTTCCAGGTGGTCGGAACAAGCATCTCGAACCACTGTAGCTTGCCATCCTTGACCTTGGCAAGATGGACATCCGTTCCTCGGGGGGCCTCATTGGCCGCCCATCCCATAGAGCCGTCACCCTGAGGGATCTGGTCGGCGACGACCTTCCCGTTGGGATTCAGGGCATCGATACACTTGATCATCGAGTACAGGGAGTCAGGATACTCCATCTGCCTCGCCACATGCTGTCCAAAGGTGCCCTTCTCATCAAACTTCTTGTAGGTGACCAGACGCGCTCTCGGGCCGACTTCCACGGGCTGACCATCGTAGGTGGGTACACCCGTGCAGGCCTCCATCTGGGGCCACGCTTTCGTGCCGACTTTGGTGGTTCCTCCCACGGGGTACGTGGGATCTTCGTAGTTGATCTCGACTTCACCCATGTACCAGTCCCAGGGTCGGGTTTCCAGCCAGCGGTTGGGATCCCAGGTGGGGTCTTCGTCCAGACTACTGGACCCATAGATGGGATCAGTCGCCATGTAACCCTGGTCATGATACCCGAGCGTCTTAGGGATCGGGATCTGCTGATTCGCGACCTGGGTCCATTCCCGCTTCTGCATGTTGCGGATCACGGCAATCATGAAGTCCATCTGCTCATGAGCAAGGACCAGCCCTTCCTTGGCGAGGTCATACATCTTCCACTTGGCACGCTCGGAAACATTTCGGTACATCCCTCCCACACGGGGATTGCTCGGATGTACGGCTTCTCCACCGGCGATTTCCCCGATGGTCTGCCCAATCTCACGGAGCCTCTGGATCCGCTTGGCCACGGTCCGAACCGGTTCTTCCTTGGTAAATGGATTGATCTTGGTGTCGGTACCGGGGATATAGAAGTCCGGCAGGATCAGGATGTTGTGCAGGGCGATGCTGTGGAGTCTGTTGGCACACTGCAGGATAACACGGAGGAGGTGGGCATCCTTGGGTATCTCACACCTAATGGACGCTTCCATCGCCTCGGTTGCAGCAAGAGTATGCGCTATCGGACAGATACCGCAGACCCGCGAGGCAATTTTGGGAACCTGCTCCATCGTCTTTCCCAGGGCGAGCTTCTCCACACCCCGAACCGGGGTGATACTGAGCCAGTCACCACGTTCGACGATTCCAGCATCGTTAATCTTCATAACGAGCTTGGAGTGGCCCTCATGCCTCGTGGTCGGAGAGATTTCTACAACTTTCGACAATTATATCGCCTCATTTTCGATCTGGTGTTCATAACGCGATACAGGTGCAATTGCACAATGTGCAATAGGCCACGTACCCAAAGTACGTCAAACTCATTACTTAGAATCAGTCGTTATATCTGTCTTTTGATCCCGTATCGCCGTCAGAGAATTAAGCCATAATTAAACGTAAAATAGAAAAAAAACCTGCTACAGGGTTCCCTGGTTATATCTCACTTTTGAGTTCGCTTCTTAATTCAGCGATGGTCGCTTTCCTTTCGGCGTAGGCATCATGCTGGTGGATACTCTCCTCATTGGTCTGTTTGATGGTGACCACCGCATCCCCGGGGAGATAACTGAACTCCTGGACCACCTTTTTGGCAATTTCCCGGACACAATCCTCCACAAAACGGGGGTTTTTGTGTGCTTCCAGGACTACGAAGCTCTCATCCCCCCGTTTTAGGAGTTCATAGATCCGGGCACTCATCGAATTTTTCAGGATATTGATGATCTTTTCCAGCCCGACATGGTCCACATCATCGGTTTCAATGCAGAGGAAACCCCGTCCCCTTTGATTGTGAGTGGCCATGGGTACCTGCTCCATGAATTGCTCGATCTTCTGGTCATCCATCCCCAGGTCTCTAAGAACGGTGATCGCCCGGTCCTTCATGATATCCTGGGCACAGGGACAGGCAGTCATCCCGGTTACCTCGGCCCCGATACTCTTCCGAACGTACGGGGTGTTGTCATTTCGTACCGCTACTGCCCGGGCGTGCACATTGACCACTTCGTGGCAGCGGGTCGCACTCACCGGAGTCTCCCGCTTGACCATGAACTGGCTTTTCATCAGTACTTCGGTGCGGTCGGCATATTCGTGATGATCCAGCAGTTTGCGGGCGACCTGGCTGCACAACTTTTCCACTTCTTGGACCTGACCTTCAATTGCTTCCTGCAGCACCTCATCAATGACCTCAAAGTTGCGCGACAGATTCGCCCCTTTTAGGCTTTTAGGCAGGTCTACGAAGACATCGAAATTGGAGATGAAGATTACGGGCCGTTTCGCTGTACGACCCACTTCAATCAGTTTCTTCACGTTCTTTACACCGACGCGGGTGAGATTGATCCGAATATTCGGACAGGTGGCCTGAACATCGGGCAGATCCAGACCGCTAATCACCCGCAGGGTGTCGACTTTTTCATCGACCATCATTCATCACAGAAAAATAACTGGTAAAAAGAGTGTGGCCCGTTATATAATATTTATTTGCTATCTTGCACATACGCTAACTGCTATGAACTGCGAGATGGAGCGATATTTTGAGGAAGATGCCAATCTGGGCATTTTTAAGGGCAAAACCGTGGCCGTGATCGGGTACGGTTCCCAGGGAAGAGGCCAGTCTCTGAATCTTCGGGACAGTGGAGTCTCGGTGATCATCGGTCTGCGACCCGGTAAAAGCTGGAAGAAAGCGAACGAGGAAGGATTCCAGGTCTTCTCCGTCGCGGAAGCGGTGCAACGCGCCGATCTGGTGCAGATTCTGCTTCCGGATGAACAGCAGGCCGCGGTCTACCGTAACGAGATCCATCCCCATCTCCGTGATGGCATGTGTCTCTCGTTCTCTCACGGGTTTAACATTCACTTTGGACAAATAGTTCCACCATCGACTGTCGATGTCATCATGATCGCCCCCAAGGGACCCGGAAGTATGGTCCGGCGGACCTATGAAGAGGGAAAGGGCGTTCCCGCTCTCATTGCCATCCACCAGGACGTCAGTGGTAAAGCAAAGGAGATTGCGCTGGGGTACGCGAAAGCTCTCGGTGCCACCCGCGCGGTGGTACTGGAGACCAGCTTCCGTGAGGAGACAGAGACGGACCTGTTCGGCGAACAGGCGGTTCTCTGCGGAGGTGTGACCTCGCTCATCAAAGCAGGGTTTGAGACCCTCGTCGATGCAGGATACGCCCCCGAGATGGCGTATCTTGAGGTTTGCCACGAACTGAAACTGATCGTAGACCTCATCTACGAGGGAGGTTTCACCAATATGCGCAATGCGATCAGCAACACCGCCCAGTACGGGGATCTTACACGCGGACCCCGCGTTATCGGTGCGGAGGCATACGATGCCATGCAGGAGATTCTGGAGGAGATTCAGAGTGGCGAGTTTGCCCGGGAGTGGGTACTGGAGAATATGGTCAATCGACCGGTATTCAATGCCCTTACCCGTGCAGATGAGGATCACCTCATCGAATATATCGGAAAAGATCTGCGCACCCTGATGCCTCAGTTCAAGAAATAAACCGGCATCCTTTTTTGGCTCAATCCTCCCATCCCCATGCATGGCAGTGGTGATCGTGTACCACAGCGAAACCGGTCAGACCCGCATGGTGGCGGAACAGGTCGCCCGGCGCACCGGAGCGGTGCTGATACCGGTTCACGACCAGGCGCAGTACAATGCGGTGACCCGTTATCTGGTGGGAGCGAGGCTGGCGAGAAACCGTGAGAAGGCCCGCATCCAACCCTTGGAGATCGATGTCTCACCGTATGAGGGGATCGTGGTCGGATCCCCCGTTTGGGCATGGCATCCCACGCCAGCCATCAATACCGCCATAGATGTGCTGCGAGGATGTGAGGGGAAACCGGGAATCGTCTTTGCCACCAGCGGAGGAATGCCGGGTGAAACCGCCCGTATCATGAGTGATGCTCTTACCCTGCGGGGTGTGAGGATCCAGGGAACATACCATTTCGGCAGAAAAGAGATTCAGGATCAGAAAAAGATCGGCGAGCTGGTGACCGCGGTCATTTCCATGCGTGGCGCATCGTCCGGGTGAGGGAAGATCTCGCCTCCTGAAGATCCGCCCTTGAGAGCACCAGTTCACCTTCCGAGCCTTTCACCCGCATTACCTCTCCTCCCGTTTCCCCGACAACGGTGTAGGGCAATCCAGTAAGCTGGGACTCGTTGCGGAAGGCGATGAGGAACCTTCCATACGACTCAGCAAACAACCCAGAAAATATCTCTTCGTCCAGGGAGATATTCGATCGCGGAGCCAGTGAACTCAATGCGACGAGGAGTCCCCCGTGAGAGAGATCGGTGATTCCCCGGTCATGCCCTTCTGCTACCAGCCTCCGGATCTTTGGGAGGATGGAGATATCCGCCAGCGGAGGCGCTTCTCCCCCACAACCGTACACCGCATCCATAACTGATCCGCCAAAATCACCTGGACTGGTCCCCACTACGGCGAGTTCGTCTCCATCCGCAGGTGCGTTTCGTCGGAGGAGCTCTCCTTTTCCCACCACTCCGATGGAGGGAGTGGGTTTGATCTGCGTACCAAACTCATCGCTTTCGTTATAGAGAGAGACGTTTCCCCCCACCACAGGTATCCCCATCGTTCGGCACATATCTCCAAGTCCACGCGTGCATTGTTCCAGCTGCCAGTAGATGGTGGGGTGAACAGGACTTGCAAAATTCAGACAATCGACCAGACAGAGGGGAGTCGCACCATGACAGGCGAGGTTGCTCACATTCTCCACAACCGCATTCGCGGTGCCGGCGTACGGAGAGAGGTAGATATGCCGGGGGTTACACCCACAGGACAGGACAAGGGTTTTATCCTGAAGACGGAGTACCGCGGCATCGCCCCCCAGGGAGATGCTGTGGAGCTGGACGTCATGGTCATACTGTTCCCGGACCCACTCTTTTCCTGCGACATCGGGGTGAGAGAGTACCGCGAGTGCGATCTCGCTTAAGCTTCCCACCGGCCGACGGAAGGGTTGTTCTGCCCGGTACGGAGCCTTGTCCCACCGGCAGGCAGGGGCATCTCCGGCAAGGAGTTGGATGGGAATATCGCAAACTACCTCCCCTCGGAACATCACACGGTACACTCGTTCGGCGATGACCTCCCCGATCCGACTCCAGCGGAGATCATATTTCTCTGCGATTTTGCCGATATCCGCTACATGTTCCGGAGGGATCTCCAGCACCATCCGCTCCTGGGACTCCGAAAGCATGATTTCTGCAGGTCTCATTCCCGTCTCACGCAGATGAACCCGATCGGCATAGATCAACGCACCGAACGTGCTGCAGAGTTCGCTGGATGCCCCCGCCAGGCCGGCCGCTCCCAGATCCTTGCAGGACAGTACATGACCCGTGGCGGCCATCTCCAGAATGGCATCGATGATCAGTTTTTCAGTGTATGGATCCCCGATCTGTACACTGGGCCGATCTTCGGAGGCATTTTCGCTCAGGTCCCGCGAGGCGAATGAAGCCCCGCCCAGCCCATCACGGCCGGTCGAAGATCCCACGAGCACCAGCTGGCTGCCTACCTGCTGTGCGTGACCCGTGAGATATTTTTCCGGGTGAACCGTGCCGATACAGACCACATTGACGAGGGGGTTTCCGGAATATCCCTCGTCGAACACCACCTCTCCGCGGACCACCGGAACACCGATACAGTTGCCATAATCCCCGATTCCGCCCACCACATGCTCGAACAGATAGCGGTTCTTCTCACGTTCCAGCGGACCGAAATAGAGGGGATCCATAAGCGCAATGGGCCGCCCGCCCATAGAGACCACATCGCGGACAATACCTCCCACACCGGTGGCCGCTCCATGATAGGGGTCCACATAACTGGGATGGTTGTGACTCTCCATACCGATCACAATGGCAAGATCTTCGGAGAACCGGACCACTGCGGCATCGTCACCGGGCCCGATGATCACGTTCTCTCCCCGGGTAGGGAGGGAACGAAGAAACGTTTTGGTGGATCGATAGCTGCAGTGTTCACTCCAGAGGTTCTCAAAGCATGCCTTCTCGACTTCTGAGGGTTCCCTCCCCAGCAGTTCACGAATTTGTGAAAGGTCGCCGGCCGAAAGCATAGTGAAAGAAGGTGGCTCCCGAAGCCTGATAAAAATGCCTCTTGGAGGACCTTTTTACCTTAAGCCTGCCAATCTACTTACCATGTCCCCGTCTTATGAGGAGCTCCTGAAAAAGGCGTATGAAAACATCACCGAGATCGGAGATGCGACGAAACGGTTCATGGTCCCGGAGGGAAAAGTATTCATCGAAGGTAAAACCACCGTGTTGGAGAACTTCGCCGAGATCGCCGATACGCTGAATCGTGATCCGGATCATCTGATGAAATATCTGCTGGGAGAATTGGGGACGGCGGGGAAGATCGACAGTGGAAGAGCGGTCTTTAACGGGAAATTCGAGAAAACGTACGTGAATTCCATCATCAAGAACTACGTGGCAGAGTATGTCATGTGCTCCGAATGCGGGAGCCCGGATACACATCTTCGGAAGGATGGCCGGGTGGCGGTTCTCCGATGTGATGCCTGTGGAGGGCACCGGCCCGTCAAGAAACGCAAAGCCTCACGGGGAGAGGAGAAAACGGCAAAATTTACCGAGGGTGCGGAGATCGAGGTCGAGATTCAGTCCATCAGCAAACGGGGAGACGGGGTGGTAAAGGACGGACCGTTTACCATGTATGTATCGGGAGCGAAACCCGGCCAGAAAGTCAAGGTCCGCATCAGCCGAATTGCCGGCTCGATAATCTTCACCGAGAGACTATAAAAGGCCCCTCTTTTTTTCCGGCCGCGTACCGCTGGAGTCAGAGAGTTCCTCCCTTCAAATCTGGATGGCGGGGGCTTGACGGCTAATCAGCCATATCTTGTTTCCCTGTTCTAAGGTGCCTCTGTAAATCGTTTTTAAAAAAAAGAGAGATTAATGATTTTTATTGGGGAATGGCTTTTCGGACGTCTTCCAGGAGTTCATCGCAATAACCGGTAATTCGCTCGCAGGCTTCCCGGATTGCGGTGAGGGGATCCTTATTACCGTTCGTGGTGACCACGAGTTCCGGATCCGAGAACTGAAACTCCATGGTATACTTGGCCACATCCACCGCGGGATCCTCAAGGAGCTCGTCGGTGAGCATGTTCATGAAGGTGTGCCCTTCACCACGGAACAGAATTCTCGCTTTCTCAGCCGTGAGCTCCTGGATCTCGATATTCATAGCGCCATAAAAGTACTCATCGGTAGCTCATATACATATGGGTCCTGCCCTACCACTGCCACTGATCCCTATCCTTCGCGAGAAACGGCAGGTCCCAGTCTATCAGATGACTGAGATGCACGCAACGGAACGATCGGGCATTGAGGCTTACGGCCAGGTCGCAGGCATCCTGATAATTCATATGTTTGTTCAGATGGATCTCCGGCGGCACGATCGCATCCACAAGCAACAGGTCCATATCCTTCAACAAATCCCGTGATGCGTCGGGGATGTCCGCACGGGTATCCGCAGTGTACCCAATCTTCGCTTCATCCGAATCGATTCTTAGCCCATATGTCGGAACAGATGGATGGTTTACCGGAAACACGGTGAGTGTCAGGCCAAACATCCTGAAGGGGACATAGGGTTCCACGGGACACCTCTCGAAAGATAGAAAGGAAAAAAATTGGCTGCAGTAAGAGAGAACCGAATCTACCGCATAGACGGGGGGAGGTTTCTGGACACGGTAAAATTCGCCATAACCGGCATAATGATCATAATGGCCATGGGTCCAGATCACGGCATCGATCACCGGCGAACCCGAACGAAGGAGCTGATAGCGGGCATCTGGAGAGGTGTCGATCATCAGGTGGTGACCTTCCGATTCGACAAGAAGAGAGGTGCGGGTCCTGGAAAGTCCTTTCTTCCAGGCATGAGAACAACGGGGGCAGGAACACCCAATCTTGGGGGTTCCTACCGCATCTCCTGTCCCCAGCAGGGTCAACTGCAGAACATCACCCAAAACGCAGCTGATTTCGGTTCCTGATCATAGAGATTCCTGTCTGAAGATCTTCACAGGATATGAGGGGAGAGTTTCGTGAAAGGGCGGAAAGAATTCCCTCTTTTACCAGAATACGGAGATCAGCTCCTGAAAATCCTTCTGTCTGTTCCGCCAGCTCCTGCGAGGAACATCCGACACGAAACGGTGAGAGGAGATGGGAAAGTATCGCTTCTCGAACCGGTAGATCGGGAAGAGGGAACTCAACAACATCATCGAAACGACGCCAGGCCGCCTCATCAAGCAGTTGGGGGTGATTTGTCGCTGCAATGAGGAGAACACGATCCCGCACGAGACTGATGCGATCGATATTCTTGAGAAGCATATTCACCGCCCGTTTCATGGCTCCGTGATCATCGGTAATGCGACTCTTGGCCACAAAGTCGAATTCATCAATAAACAGTATACAGGGGGACATCTTCTTCGCGAATTGAAACACGCGGTCAATATTTTTCGATGTTTCTCCCAGGTATTGTGAGGTAATCATAGAAAGGCGAACCTCGAGGACCGGCATGTGCATTTCCCGGCTCAGCGCAAGCGCAAGGGACGTTTTCCCGGTTCCCGGGGGACCCACGAAGAGAAGTTTACCCAATTCGTAAATACGGTGATCCCTCAGATATTCCCGGTGACGCACGGCGAGCTTGATCTTGGAGATCACTTCGCGCTGGTGCGGAGTGCAGACAAGATCCTCAAGACTCTGTTCTATCTCATCCGGAGCGCTGACGATGAGAAGATCCAGTGCCGCACGGATGGGTTCATCCTGGGCCAGCACCGCGGACATTTTCGATTCGAGATAGGCCCTCGAATCCTCCACGGGAGGGTTTTTTTCTCGCGCGTCGGCGTATGAAACGGAGGGCGTACCCATCTCCTCAAGCATCCGTGCGAGTGCGGGATTGGATACCGGACCCTCGATACCGGCGGTCTGGAGATACCATCGCGCGGCCGGTTCCAGTGCGCTAATGGAGAGACGCTGGCCAAACTCTTCATATCGTATAAATGGATTTCCCCGTAGTCGTTCATGTGCCCCAGCGATTCCCAGCACACGCTCGATCATACCCTCGCTTACATTCACCGGTCGCTTTGCTTCTGTGGCTCCTCCATTTATTCCGAAAAGCCGTCTGTGCAACGGGATAAGGTCGTTGCTGTCGAGCTGGGGATTTCGGTTAAAAATCTCAGCCGTCAGCAGAGCCTCAAAGATCTGGAGAGTGCAGGAGTCCATTTCGGACATATGTAACATGATATATAACCGGTTAAGGAGGATAATAGTATCTCATCGGGTGGTAACCAGGCAGCCTTCTGAGGTTACAATAAGGGTATGCTCTGCCTGCGATACCAGGGATCCGGCAATATCGTGTAGTACCGGATAGGCATGTAGGACCCGGGTCTGGACGAGTGTCTGGAGCGCGATATCCTTTTTCTCCAGCTCAATCCAGCGGCGGGCAAAGGGCATTCCCCTTCTATCTTTCACTTCCGCGAGGATCTGACGTGCAGCAGGGAGACGGACCGGTTTTACTCCGATCTGTTGATAAATCTCTACCCGATTTCTTTCGCTGACCATCCCGCTTCCGGTGGTGGCAAACGGTTCGATAGCAAATACGAGATCCTCTTTCAGTACCGCTCCTCCGTGGATCTGAAGATTAGGGATGGTGGGAGGCGTATGGATGGCGTACCGGTTTAAGCCGTGACCGGTCAGGTTGGCAACCGGTCGGAAGCCCCGTGCTTCGATACTTTCCTGAATTACCGCGCCCAGGTATCCCGCGGTGACCCCCGGCCGTACCTGATTGATCGCCGCATCCAGAGCGGCGCGCGACGCATCAACCAGAGAAGAATGATCTCCCAGATCTACGGTCGTTGCGATATCCGCAATATAACCGTCAACATGGACGCCCAGATCCAGCTTGACCACATCCCCTGCATGGAATAGCCGGTTGTCATTCGGCGTGGCGGTATCGTGCGCTGCATCTTCATTGAAGGATACATTGAGAGGAAACGCAAGGCCCGCGCCTTCCACCTCGATCACCCGTTGCTCGATACTCTGAACCAGCTCCGCCAGGCTGCCTCCTTCTCGAATTTCACCCGCTCCAACGTGCAGCACACGCTGAGCGATACGACCCGCTTCCCGATAGGCTTCCAACACCTCTTCTTTCACAGTATCAGGACCTCCTTGCATCGGGTGAACCGTTCAAATCCCTCACTGGTTACCGCTCCCATGTCTTCCAGACGGACCCCGCCGTACTCCGGGTAATAGAGGCCCGGCTCTATGGTGACTACATTTCCTGCCGAGAGAGCGCCTCCCCCCGACCCCAACACCGGTGCCTCATGTACATCCAGACCCACCCCATGACCCAGGTTGTGCATGAACCCCCGAGCATTGGATTCATATCCGCGTTCCTTAAAGAAATCAACCGTTTCCTGCTGTAACTCCGCCCCGGTAACCCCGGCCTTGATTCGAGAGGCCGCACGGGTCTGGGCCTCCAGAACCGCGGCATACATATCTGATATTTCACCAGTGGGTTCTCCCTTCACCACAGTACGGGTCATATCCGCGAAATAGCCGCTTTCCTCGTCCTGCGGAAAGATGTCGATGACGATTGGCTCATTGGGTCGCAGGGGGCCTTTGCCCGTGAGATGCGGAAGAGCGGTGTCCTGGCCGCAGGATACGATGGTATCCTGGGCAAGGCAACCTCGTTCGATCAGATGCCTCTGGATTATGGTCTTTATCCTTTCCGAAGTAAGAGCGCTGTCCCGGTACCAAAGCACGTCCCCATTCGGCCGGCTGTTCTTCAGCATGACCAGGACTCTTTTCATGGCACTCTCGGTCGATCGTTGAACCCGACGGATATGATCCATCTCGTCGGGTGTTTTGAGAGCACGCATACGGGAGACTGCATCCCGTTCGACGGTTACCATGCAGAATAATTCTAGCTCCTTGCCCAGGTCATACGGAAATTGCGGAGGGACCAGGATGCTTTCCCCTGCCAGGGCCGCGATCATGCGGGCAGTCGCCCGTGTACGATGGTCCGGATCCTCTTTCAGAAAGTCGAAATACCGTGCCTCATTTCGACTCATCACTCGAGCCGTGGATTGTCGCTTTGCCCGTTCATACTCCATGCTGGAGACGACAATGATCCCCTGTTCCGTTTTCTTTTTGACATAAACGAATGGATCGGTCGCCCGAAAGCGTGTGAGGTAGCGGATATCGGCATCTGCGGATGATCCGATCGCGACAAAGGCAGCTGCCCGCTTTTCCTCCAGTGCCGTGTCCAAAGAATTCATAACGCCTTCCATATTTGGTCTGGAGGGAGAAGTACTTTTATTCATCCATCCAATATTTCTGCAATGGATGACGCACAAAAGGATGAACTCAAGGCAAAATTTATTCGATTGGTTATCCTTCTAAACCTGGATGTCCTCTTTTTTTTCCTTGCCGCGATCCTGTACTTTCTCCTCATCGATCTCGTGCCCTATGGAATGGCATGGGCCGTGATGTTTATGACGCTGGGTCTTGTCCTCGGGTACCTTTTTGTGCGGAGGTATCGGGAGACTAGAGCGTGGCTGGACGAACATGCCTAGACACATTTAATAGGATCGCACTATGAATGATCCATCGAGTATGCTGGACAGGGTGAAAGAAGAGATTGCGTTGCTGGACCGGCATCTGGAGGTGCTGAGAACGGTCACGGATCAGCAACCGATCGGGATCATGCGGCTAGCCGAACTGATGGATCTCCCCTACCATCGGATCCGATATTCTCTCCGTGTCCTGGAACAGATGGGGTATATCCGTGCCTCTCCTGAAGGTGCGATCGTGATGAAAAAAGCCGATCGGTTGCTTTCCACCCTGGATGCACAGCTGATGGACATCATAGAAAGGATCGAAGAAATACGGAGGGAAAATTCCCACAACGTTTAAGATTCTATGAAAAGAAGGTATTAGGGCGCAACGCCGGGCCGCCATAACTCAGTTGGTAGAGTGGCTGGCTGTTAACCAGCATGTCACAGGTTCGAGTCCTGTTGGCGGCGCTTTTTCTTTCGGGCCCGTAGCTTAGTCCGGTCAGAGCGCCCGGCTCATAACCGGGCGGTCCTGAGTTCAAATCTCAGCGGGCCCATAACCTGATGCGGTTCCACCGATCAATGAGTGTTTCTTTGCACCCCGTGCTCAAGCACATACATCAAAAGATATCTATGGCCGCGATGTCAACGTGCTCCTAATGAAGTGCCCGGTATGCGGGGAGGACTGCATCGAATATGCTCATGAACTGATCGATAGGATGCCAGAGATCTTTGCACCCTGTTCCGGATGCAAAAGCCGCACCCTCCGGAAAGACGCCCCTCTTGAGGAGATGTATTTTGAGACCTGCGATTGTGGGAAACGGTTCATCGATGAGGTCTTTGCCCATCTCTACATCATCATGGTGGAAGAAGGAGATCTCGCGAACACGGATCCTCTGAGAAAGGTGGGTTATCCCCTGATTCATCCTGGATTCGCCCTCGTCACGGCCCCGCATCTTCCACGAAAGTCCCTGGTGCTCCTGTCTCCGGATGTATCTCCTCCGACAGCCGAACGGATCGTACGGGAAGTCCCGGAAGTCAAGGGAGTAGTAAAATGTGGACATTTCACACCGGGAGCCGTCGACGTCGAACTCACTGCATCTCCCCAGACGTATCAGCTGCTCGCCGGATGCGATGTACGGGCGGATATCTTCTTCACTTCAACCCATCCCGTGGTTACTTATAAGCAACAGTCTAAATTGCACATCGAGTTCCCACGCGGGTATGATCCCAAGATCATTTCCGTGGGTGCGCACGTACTCCGGAAATTGCCAAAAGTGTTCGTGGACGCGAACTGTGGGGCCGGGACACTCGGGATCCTGGCGGGTATGCTGGGGGTCCCCCATGTCATACTGAATGATGCCTGGTATGCGGCGGCATTTTGGAGCGCCTACAACCTTCAGGTGAACCGGGAGTATCTGCTGGTAGCGGGGGATGTCCACTTTTTTGAAGAATACAAACAGATGGAAGCACATCCAGTGGTCCGTGACCCTGTAAAGGTCGCAGATATCCGAGGTGATCAATACCTTGAGGTGTATCAGGGAGATTTCAGGAATTTACACACGGTTATTCCTCGTGAGGGGAATATCCTCGCTGTGCTCGACCTGTTTGAGAAGGGGAACACGGAGTTTGATACAAGGATTCAGGCTGAGTGGAAACAGCGGGTGGGCGGAGATGTATTTATTCCCTGATGGTACAGTATACTGATGGGGACTAGCCCGGGTGGCTCGACGTCACCTGTGACCCGAAACCGCCGGTATGCGGGGGGCGAAGTCCGAGGACGGCTCGTGCGGTTTGTGGGATGTGGGAGCATTCCGACGTAGATACCTCGTCCTGTGAGGCCGGTGGACAGGGATCAAGGCTCCGGAGGGAGCGGCGACCTGTTGTCGTGGATACCGGTTCAGGCCCGGAAGGGAGCAGACTTACCGCGAACATTCGGCGCCCACGGGGTAGCGGGGTGGAGAAGGGATGTTTCAGCGAACATGAATGCGCTGTTCCAACCGAAGACGTGTCCCCATTTGCAGATGAACTATGGTAAAAGTTTCCATCATCGGTGCCACCGGACGATTGGGTGCGTTTTCGGCCCATACACTCTCTCACATCCCGTATGTGGATGAGCTCATGCTTATCGGACGGGACGGTAGAGAGGAATATCTCGATGGCCTGGTGCGCGATCTTTCGGAATCGTTCGCCGCGCGTGGGAATTCGACGGATATCAGCTGGAGTATCGACTTGGAGGATCTGGAGCGATCCTCGGTAGTTGTGTGTACGGCAGGTATTCCCCGTCAACCAGGACAGAATCGCCTGGATCTCGCCATGCAGAACGCGAAGATCGTGACGCCCCTGGCAGAACAGATCGGTGAGATCACGCCCAACAGCATCCTGTTTATGGTCACCAACCCTGTGGATGTAATGACCGCAGTTGCCTTGCGCTATTCCCGATTGAACCCGGAACGGGTATTCGGACTGGGGACACATCTGGATTCCATGCGCCTGAAATCCCTGATTGCGGAGAAACTGCATGTGCACGTGAGCGAAGTGCACACCCGTGTCATTGGTGAACATGGTGAAAGCATGGTGCCGCTTTGGTCCGCGACCACCATCGGGGGAATACGGATCAGCAATCTTCCCTCCTACTCGCGCCTGAATCTTGACCGTATGATGGATACCGTGAAGAGTTCCGGAGAGATGATCATCCGGAAGAAGGGATCCACGGTATATGGCCCGGGAGAAGCGATCGCGACCCTGGTCCGCACAGTGTTGGGAAATGAGAACCGTATCCTCACGGTTTCCAGTTATATCCGTAGTGAGGTGCACGATATCCGGGACGTCTGCATCGGGGTCCCTGCACGTATTAACCGCAGTGGGGCATTTCCGGTTCCGATACGACTCGAGGAAGAAGAGGTACTCGCATTCAGGGAATCCGCGGAAAAAATCCGATTATTCACCGATGAAGTACTGGAAAAATTGAAAGAATAACGATCTCACAGCATTCTGTTGAGATCGATCGTTTCTGCGCTGGCCACACCGTCCACCGCGGCGAGAGCCAGTTCCAGTGGTTCCGTTCCCCCCTCATCATCCCCGACGATAGCGGCAACTTTCAATGCCTTGAGTCCGAATGCGATAGGTTCTTCCGCGATGTCTTGAACGGCAGGGACATTAATGCGAATTGCTTTTTTTAATTGTTCGAGGTCCACATCAGTGGACTCTGGCATCACCCGGATAATGGCGACGACGCTCCCCATAATGTTATGGCCCCCGGAACCCGCAAGCAGGGCATATATAAATGACGCTCTGATGTCTGCACCGGACACATCGACATATCCGTGCACCGCATTCAGGGCATCCGAATTCTGTGGCTCCCTGCTCGGCAATCGGGGCACCGCAGGATGTACATTTCCCAATTTCCATGATATGACTCCTTGGTATCCTATTACATTGCCCCCTGACCAATTAAAATGTTGTTTCAACCCGGGTTCCCCGAACCGTGGAATTCCCCAGGTACTCCCTAAGGGATCGGGGTGTGGTCCCGTTGAGAACTATGCATCGTACCCGATGAGAGAATACATATGGAAGAAAGAACGGATCGACCTCATCACAGGAGAATACTTCCCGAACCTGATGTTGCAGGATTCCCTTCCGAAACAGACCATCCACCGATTTCAACAGTACGAGGTCTGCCTGCAGGGCCGATGCGATCCACGCGGCGATCGTATCAGACGTGACATCCCATGTGTGAGGCAACGGGTCCCGTTCCCTCATTACCTGGTACGGGAGAAGTACCCGCGGGGAGGTCGGGATCTCCAGTTCCTCCGTTACCTCGAGACCGAAGGAGGCGATGTACCATCCATACTGCTCCATGGCCGCTATCGCCATCCAGTGAGATGCCTCCTCGGAGACTGCGAGAGAGCGCACATGGTCTGCGAAGGGTCCCCCTCCCGGTACTACGAGTATCGGTTCCCGGGAGAACGAGGAGATCACTTCTGCCAGTCCTTCCACGGATCCTAGCAGACTGCCCCCAATTTTGACCACGTGAGGATACATATCTAGAAGTTAAAGTGATCAACGTATAAAGGGCGGTGCGTCTCACCTCTCTTCATGCGTTTCCCCCTCCTGGTCATCCTTCTCTTCCTCCTCATCCGTCCCGGTTTAAGTGTGTCTATCGTGGAATTCTGCCCGGACACGTTCCTTCCCGAAGATGCAGATGAGTACCTGATCCTCGGTGGATTCGGAGTCCTCGACGGGATTACCGTCTCTGACGGAGAAGGAGGATTTCGTTTTCCTCCTCAAACCGACCTGGTGGACCGTATGGTAATCGCACGGAGGGGCACCGCCTATCGCCAGGTACACGGGGTAGATCCCGACTTTGAGCTGTACGACACCTCTCCCGATATCCCGGATGTGATACGAGGGGGAAGATTCCAGATGAGCAATACCGAAGATCAGCTCTTCCTGTATCAGGATGGGCAATTGATTCAGGAGATATCGTGGCCGGATATGGTAACGGCGCGGGAGGGTCAGATCCATTTTCTTGGGGAGGAGGGATGGGATCCTCGTCCGCTCTCCCTCGGGCAGTCACGGTTTAC
>JBAIXL010000225.1:0-1958 GCA_037916685.1 Methanolinea tarda | reverse complement strand
GGTAGAGGGCGAGGGATACAAAAAACGAGATGAGCAGCGCACGGGGAACATTCTTCTCCGGGTTTTTCACCTCTTCCGCGATGACGGTGACGGTGTTGAAGCCGACGAACGCGAAGAAAATGATCGCGGCTCCATTCAGCATTCCACCAATGCCATTGGGGAAAAACGGGGAATAATTGCTCCCGGTGCCGTGAGCGAAGAGGTATTCACCACCTATGGCAATGAAGATGATCAGGGCAATGATTTTCAGCAGGACCAGGATCGAGTTGGTCCCGGCTGCCTCCTGCATCCCCCGGATATTGAGCAGGATCAGCGCAACCGCGAGAGCACTGGCGACTCCGATAAGTAAAATGGTGGTGGAACCGATGCCCAGAAAATACGCAAAATACCCGGCAAATCCGATGGCGACGGCACTTGCCCCGATAATATAATCCGCGGTCTGCATCCATCCGACCAGGTATCCCCAGAACCGCCCGAAGGCATGATGCGTATAAATGTAGGAACCTCCGGATTCGGTGATAAATGAGGAGAGTTCTCCGGCGCTAAGCGCAGTGAACAGGGAAGCCAGGCCGGCGACCAGGAATCCGACGACCATCGCCGGTCCGGCAAATCCTGATGCGACTCCAATGAGCACAAAGATACCGGCTCCAATGATGGCACCGATACTCACAGCCGCCGCCGGCCATACTCCCAGCGTTCGTTCCAGTTCCGGCATTTGTTCCACTGCCCGCATTCCCCTGCGGACAAGAGCGCTAAAGGTGACTGCCAGATTCTCCCTTTTCCTACTTAAAAAGGCATCGTTCTGGAAAAGACCCGGAGGGAATCGATCCGACAGGATAGTGTTCCCAGGGGTACAGATGTTCGGCACCAATTGTCCCCACATGGAACAATGTATATATGGGACATCATCTTCACTGTTCGGCGGTGATGAAATTGCCACCGCCATACAAGTCGATTAAGGAATTACCCGAACCTGTTCAGAAAGCCCTTCCTGTCCACGGTCAGGAGATCTTTCTTAAAGCGGTAAATGCTGCGTGGGACCAGTACAAGGAACCATCCGAACGGCGAAACCCTCAGGAAACTCGTGAGGAGGTCGCCTTCAAGGTTGCCTGGAATGCCGTGGAGAAGGTATACGAGAAGGATCCTAAGACAAAGCAATGGAGGAGAAAGGCGGGATCATAATTCCATCCCCTTCCTCCGTCCGCAGGGAGAATGAATATGCCGGTGAAAATGCATCATACCATCGAGGGGTGGTATTTCCAGTGGGGTGAGCATGGTAAGAAGTACTTCTTTGACCCCGATGATCCTTCGTCCAAGAGCAGGGCAAAGAGTAATGCAGAGCGCCAGGGACGTGCGGCATTCGCCCACGGATACCGTGGAAAATGACGTGTAGGCACGGTACTACGATATACCGTGAGGTGGATTAAGAGCGGGCCGGAAGATCAAGAATCTCTCAGTATCAAATGGATAAAAAAGATTATATCAGGGCCGCGGTGATGCCCAGGATTCCTGACTGGATGATCACAGATGTGGCAATGATCACCCCAGCCATCTCGAGCGCCACCGCGATGTTTCCCTTCTGAATCTCCTTAAATTCGTCGATGCCCTTGGTCAAGTGGTCCAGCACCCGCAGGGCCAGATAAATGGCTCCTACCGCAAGGGCGATACCGAGGATCAGCTGAACAATCGCGGCAACAATGGCGGCGATGCCGGATAGGGAGAAGATACCCACGTTGAACGCGGTAGCAATCCCTGTGGAGAGACCCGCCACTCCTGACTGTACCACGATAGCAATGCCGATGAAAACCGATAACATCAGGATGCCGATCGCGGCATTTCCTTTCTGGACTTCTTTTTCTTCATCAATTCCCTTGGTGATTCTTCCAAATACGGAGAATCCGATATACAGGGCAACAACAGCAAAAATAATGGCAATAATGAGCTGTATGATGCCGATA
>JBAIXL010000224.1:0-7848 GCA_037916685.1 Methanolinea tarda | reverse complement strand
GATCTGGAGATCGTGGGCCATTCTTCAGGAGGTGGATGAAGGCGGATCTCATCCACGAGTCCATCGATAGACCGCAAGATTTCGTCATTTGGAACCAGGCCTGAATACAGATGTATGTGATGGTCCCGGCCCATCGCATTCTTCAGCGCCCGTGTGTATTCCACGACCCGGTCCACCACCAGCAGGGGTTCTCCTCCGGTAATGCTAGTACCGAGGGCACTCATGTATTGTGCCTCCTGTATGGCTTCCTCCGGACGGGTGATCTCCCGGTCATTGGCATAGATCCTGTCATATCCCTTGCGTTCGCGGGACAGAGGACAGTACCAGCACGTTTTTACGCAACGGCCTGTGATGAAAAGGACCAGCTTGGCACCTTGATAACAGAGACGGCAACCTTTAGCGAGGGGCACTCCGCACCGCCTCCCCGAGACGCACCATCACAAACTCCTTTCCCAGCGCCTCCAGAAACCAACCCAGGCGGGGTCCCCGTTGCTGTCCCAGAAATGCCAGATACATCGCCACGAAGACGTCTTTCGCCGGTACGTTCTGTTGTTCCGCCACCTCGTATACGGTGTTATGCAGCTCCTCGGCAGACCAGCGGGTAAGGTTCTCCAGGACACGGGCATACTCCTGAAGAGCTATCCGCTGTTCTCGGGTGAGATCCTGGGCCACCTTCGGAAGCTCTTCCTGCACCGAGAACTTCACTGATGGAGGCGCATACCTGCGCAACCAGAAGGTGACCCGTTCCGCCTGTTTCAGGATATTGTCATGGTCTGAGACATTATAGCCACTCCGGGCCAGACACCGGAAGATCCCATTCTCGTCGTGTGCAATCTGAACGACCGTCACCATATGGCGGAAGGGTATACGGGTGGGAATGGTGGAGATGCGGCTCAGTTCGTATTCCCTGCCCACCCCTGAGGCTGCCACCCGGTCGTACTCATCGATCAGGGAAATGAGCCCCATCCCGGGATCAAAGTCGATGGTTTTTTCCGGACGCGTTCGAACGATCAGGTAGCGGAGCACTTCCGGGGGAACGATGTCCAGCATCTCGTTGATAGTGATGACCACTCCCTTGGATGAATGCATCTCTCCCCGTCCCTTGAGACTTATCCATTCATACACCACAGGAAACGGGGGAGGACTATGATACACCCCGGTTACAATCTCTTTCCCGGTATCGTAGGATCCCCCTGCAGATGCGTGATCCTTGCCAAACGGCTCGACCGTGATCCCGAAGTGGGCCCAGCGCATGGGCCAGTCCACCCGCCAGACCAGTTTTCCTTCTCCCCGCGAGTAATCGGCCCAACCTTCACCCCCACACGCACACCGGTACCGGACCCGGTGCGAACTCTCCTCATGCTCCAGTATCTTCGCGCGGCTGATGGTTCCGCAGGCCGTACAGATGGGATAAAAGGGACTCCAGTCCTCCGGCAATGATCGGCCGGACACACGTTCCAGGATCGCACGGATGGTACCCGCACTCTGGAGAGCCCGCCGGATCTCTTCGGTATAGGAGCCTCCGCGATACTCCCGGCTGGAATACATCACACGAGGAGAGATATCCAGCTCTTTTAACGCGTTAAGAAATGGGGTGAGATAATGTTCTGCATAGCTTCCGCATTCACCACAAGGACAGGGAATATCTGAAATTGGTTTTCCCACGTATTCTGAAAAGTGCTCGGGCAGGAACGGGTACACCTTTCGGAGGGGATCAAAGTCGTCCGCGAAATAAAGGAGCTCGGCGTCCAGGCCACGGTTCCGTATCGCCTTGTACACGAGATCCCCGGTGAGAACCTCTCGCATGTTTCCGATATGAATCGGACCCGAGGGAGTGATACCCGTGGCGATGTGATGGATCCGATCCTCTGGTACCTGCGCCGCGACGACATCTGCCCAATGGATCTTTTCATTCAATACATATTCACCCAAACCTGCGTATCTGGCGGACGGAATCCCATAATAGTTCGAAGGTTGTTGTTATAGAGCTTTCATCGAAAATAGGTCATTTTTTCTTCTGTTTGCGGGAGGGTTTCGCCTGCTTTCCCGGGGGCCGCGCCATCGAGGAGATGTCCACGGCATACTGGCCTTCCTTGCCCAGCCCCAACACCATGTCATCGGATCGGGCGAGCTTCTCGATATTTAGCTCGTACCGCCCTGGTCCCAGTATGCGGATACTTTCAATGCGATCATAGAACTCGGGTTTCTGTTCGCGATGGGATTTGACCTCAAAGAGATGTTCTTTTCGCTCTTCGGCGAACGATTCGATGGGCTTCTCCTCCAGAACATCCGCATGCCGTTCATCCTCCCGAACGTACAAAAATTTTTTCCCCGCACAGCTGGGGCATCCTTTGAGTATCTCGGTCGATCCGTCCTCAAATTCTCGGCCGCACTTCACACACTTATGAGGCATAACTGGTTACCTGGAAGACACCCACGCACTGATGAGATCTTTTTCTTTCTTAATCATCTTCATCTGGTTCGCAGGACCGATCACGGTCAGGCGTGCAACAGACTTTTTCTTCACGAGTCGGGAGAATATGCCGGATAGACCTCCGGGAGCCTGATTCTCGGGATACGTCTCCATCTCTATACCAGAAAACCCATCCGGGCGAATCTCCCTCATGGTCAGCTCGATGAGTTTGCTTGCTTCCTCGGGTGCAAGCCCTTTCTCCAGCACCACGATGTTTCCCTCCTTCACATCGTCCAGAATGAGACGGATCTTTTCCATGGAAGTGAGCCGTGCAAGACGGTCTTCTGAGATGAGATCGATCTGAACACCCTGCAGCATGATCTGGTCACCCGAAAAATTCAGTCATCTGCTCGTAGAGATTCTCCACATTTCTTCCTTCAAGCCCCGAGATGGACACCACGGGATGTTGGGGAAAGGCACTCTTGATGCGGGCGGGAGAGGAATCCGGAAGATCGATCTTGTTGGCCACGATGATCACCGGCAGCTTCCGGCTCTCGATGATGCCCACCATCATGATGTTAACCTGCAGGAATGGATCGAGAGTGCTGTCCAGGACATAGATGACTCCATCGATATCTTCCCGCAGCCAGTGCATCGCTTCTGCGACTCCTTCCGTAGCCTCCCTTGCCCGGACAATAGCCTCATCCTTGTCCAGTCCGTACTCCAGAAATTCCTGGTAATCGATCTTGGTGGTCACCCCGGGGGTGTCCACGATATCGATCACGATGGATCCTCCGTTTGAACCCGTGATGGTGATATTCTCTTTGCGCCGGGCACGCCGTGTCTCGTGGGGAATTTCACTCACCGGGCCTACCGCGTCCCCGGTCCAGTCCCGAACGATGCGGTTTGCGAGGGTGGTCTTCCCGGCATTGGGTGGCCCGTATATCCCGATGCGGGATCGGTTTTTTTTCAGGAAAAATCGGAGAAAGCGTGAAAATCTTTTTCGTGCACGAATCAGAAAACTCATGGTCCCGTCTGCGCTCCTCGCTCTTTTGTACACTATGATTTCGGGTGTATATACTATTAAATGCTATGTACCGTCGAATGGAGACACAAAAAAGACTCTTTGGTGGGAGTATTCTTTAATAGGAATGACGCATAGTATCATGGAAAATTTTAGAGGGACATAATAGTGATCCAGGTGACTTCCGTGAAGAAAAAGCGCGATTCTATGGAGGTGGAGACCCGCGTATCTCTCCGTGAGATCATGCGTTCTCATCCCACCACCATCGATCATAACGCAAGTGTCGCAAAGGCTGCTTCCACCATGTGCCATGATGAAGTGGGAAGCTGCATCGTACTGCAGAACAACCTACCCATCGGTATCATCACCGAACAGGATATCAACTGCAAAGTAGTGGCAAAGGATATCAAACCCAGCACCCTTGCGGTTAATGCGGTGATGAGTACCCCCCTGATTACCATCTCGGTGGAAAAGACCGTAGGGGACGCCGCCGGGATGATGGTCAAGCATCATGTCCGAAGACTTCCGGTAGTGGAGGGAAAGAAGGTGGTCGGGATCGTCACCGTCCGCGACCTTCTCTCCATCGCCAGCGAGATAAATGAGATCATGCAGGAACTGATGTCGATCAACCGAGAGGATATTATCGAGATGGGGATCTGTGACCGCTGCAATATGATGTCTGATGATCTGAAACGGATCGACTCCCTGATGTTATGCCCGGGCTGTCGCGAGGAGGAAAAACTCACATGAATGATGCCGAAAAGGTGATGCGGGATGTCCCTCTCCTGACCCAGCACGACCATATCACCAAAGCCCGCCAGATTCTCCGCGATGATATCTACCGGGAACTGTACATCCACAACGGGGAACGCCGTCTGGTGGGATATATCGACATCACCGATGTGCTGCGCATAACGGACACCCGATCCAATGTGACGGTGGAAGGATTCATCAAGCCGGCCGCGTCCGTTTCCCCGGAAAGCACACTGGAGACCATCGGTCAGAAACTCCATACCGAAACTACCGATAGTGTCGCGGTTACGGATTCCCAGCAGACGATCCTCGGGATCGTACTCCTTTCTGATATCTTTCCCGCACTGACTTCCAGGAATGAAATACGGGGCATGGTAGAGAAGTATATGACCCGTGATGTGGTGACCATCTCTTACGATGCACCCATCCATAAGGTTTATAATCTAATCGTGGAGAGCGGGTATACAGCATTTCCCGTAGTGCGCAAACGGACGGTATTGGGAATGGTCTCGAGACGGGATCTGTTACGGGAACGACATGTCATGAAGGCCCTCAAGAATAATGCGAAAACCGCCGTGGAAACTATCATGACTACGCCCGCTGTCACCATAGGACCGGCGGAACCACTCGCACATGCGGCTGCCGATATGGTGAAGTATGATGTCAGCCGAATTCCCGTAGTTGAGGATGGAATAATCAAGGGCATCATCGACCGTCACGATGTCCTGAAAGCGCTTGTAATTTCCTGAATTTTATCTTGAGGAGGAATACGAATGCACCGTAATACCCAGAACAATAAATCAGCTGATAGGCTCCTGAAAATGCCCGGAAAGATGGACCGGGGCCCCGTGAACTTTGAAGCCCGCAAGGCCCACCAGGATGGTGAGATCATGGCGATCGCAAGCAGGGACGTCATTTCTGTGGCCCCTACCACAACCATCATGGGGGCCGTGAAAACCATGACCGAGTGCGGTTTCCGGCGCCTCCCGATCACCGATGCAGGGACCCACAAACTCCGGGGGATCGTCACAGCGGGAGATATCATCGACCTCATGGGCGGAGGAGACAAGTATAATCTTGTTCAGGTAAAGCATAACGGGAATTTTTTGCCCGCCATCAACGAAAGTGTCCGCGAGATCATGACCAAGGAGGTAGTGACCCTTTCTCGAACCGCCCGTCTCAATGACGCGATAGATATCATCGTGAAGAAAAAAATTGGAGGCATTCCGATTACGCAGGAGGGAATTGTCCACGCCATCGTGACGGAAAAGGATGTGATGAAGACCCTCTCGATGGAACGGAGTTCCCTCACCGTGGAAGAGGTGATGACCACTGGTCTGAAGGTCACCTCACCGGAAAGCCCCATTGGGATGGCCACCCGGGATATGATCCGGCACCGGTTCCGGCGACTTCCCGTGGTGAGCGATGATGTACTGTTTGGAATTATTACCAACAGCGATATCGTCCGGTACCTGGGAAGCGGACAGGTATTCCAGAAGATCGTGACCGGCAATATCGCCGAGGTGATGAGCCTCCCGGTTCGTACCCTCATCTCCGGAAATCTTCACACGACCAATCCCGGGGCGAGCATCAATGATGCGACCCGGGACATGCTGGAAAAAGGAATCGGTGCCCTGCCGGTAATCGAGAATGCACGACTCGTGGGCCTGGTCACGGAATACGACATGGTGACCGCATTCTCAGGGGAGTGAGAACATGAAGGCATCTGATGTGATGTCTTCCCCGGTGTACATCGTCTCACCGAATGAAAACGTTGCTCACGCAAGAAATCTGATGTTGAAGTACCGGGTATCCCGACTTCCGGTGATGGAGGGGGAGGAACATCTGGAAGGCATCATCACCCGAAAGGACATCGCCTATGGACTGCGACACACCGAACCCGTCTGGCGGAGAAGGCCCATCGATCGGATTCCTGTCAGCGTCCTGATGACCCCCGACCCGATCACGATAACTCCGGACACCGGAACAAGGGACATCGCCGCCCTGATGGTGAATAATGATATCAGTGGGATCCCGGTAGCGGAAGAAAATCGTGTGATCGGGATTGTCACCAAGTCCGATCTGCTCAAATCCAGTCTGATCCGGAATCTCTCTCTGACGGCCGAAGACCTGATGAGCGACGTGATCACCATCAGCCGGTACCACTCTCTGGACCATATCATCAATCTGATGCGGGAACGGAACGACAAAATTCTGGTCATGAATGACGATGGTTCCCTTGCCGGTATTATTACCGAATCCAACCTGGCATTTTTTGAATACATGAGCGTCGACTCCGGGATTCCTGAACGGGATGTGACCTTTGCGCGAAAGGAGCGCAATGCGGGTCAGAAACGGTTCCGGTATGTAATGGATGTCTCCGCCGTCGCAGAAGACGTGATGAACCGCCCCGTGATAACGGTGGCACTGGAAGCGCCAGTCAGTGAACTGGTGCAACAGATGTCGGAGCACCACATCACGAGCCTGGTGGTGGAGAGCAAAGGAGATGTCAGAGGTATTGTAAAGAGGGATGATATCATCCGTGAGGTGGCCAAATGAACCAGATTGGAATAAAAGACATCATGTCAAAAGCAATCAGTATCGCTAAATCAGCTTCGATTACGGAAGCACTGGATAAGATGCTCGCCGAGGGAGCGGATCCGCTCATCGTCACCCAGAACGGCACTGCCATCGGAACCGTATCTCGTAAATCTATCGCGGAGATTTTGGGTAGCCGGAGAAATTCCAATCTGTCCCCCAACGCCATACATGTCGCGACCACGGTTGAAGACGATTTTACTTCCGCATACCCTGATCAGGGAATCGATGTGGCGATACCCCTTCTCCAGCGGTACAAACTCGTGGTGGTTCTGGACCGGGAACACCGACTGCTAGGGCAGATCACCCAGGCGGATCTCCTTCGGGTCGTTAAACCCCAGGCCATGACAGAAGAGGTGCTCGAACCCGCCCATACCATTCTCGCGGATGAGCGAGTGGTCCATCTCCGAAGGAGGATGCTGGATGAGGAGATCTCTAAATTCCTGGTAAAGGACAACGGCAACCTGGTCGGGATCGTAACCGAAACCGATGTCGCCACCGCCATGCGTTCGTTCCGCGAAGTCGTGGAGGACAAATACCAGGATCACCGTATCCGGAATCTCATTGTCCGAGACATCATGAGCTCCCCGTTGATAACCATCGAGGCTTCTGCGGGAGTCGAGGCAATGGTAGACCTGATGCTGAAGAAAGAGATCAGCTGTGTCCCGGTGACCCGGGATGGAACCATTACCGGTATTGTCACCCGTCAGTCGATTATCCAGTCACTGTAAAGGGACAAATTCAGATTCTCCGCCTATTTTTCTCCGGTGCTGACCGCAGCACACGATCCCCACCGACCTTAGACCCATTCGCTGGATCGATGGTGCTTTGCCCAAGTATAGACCTGTCGACCACTACCATGCCGGGCCTGGCTACCCGCTATTCCTCGTCTACCTCATCGGTACGATTGGGTTGATCCTCGGTTGTTCAGCATCCTCTTCTGGCAACCGTCAGGTTAATATTCTAAATGATTAATAATGATAATTATATGACGGGTGAGTCAGGAGATCTGCTGCTCTTCGGAATGAACCCGGAGCGAGGAAGATGGGGTCTCGTCCTG
>JBAIXL010000223.1:0-7419 GCA_037916685.1 Methanolinea tarda | reverse complement strand
ACTTTGGGATCCGGGGTCTGTTCGTAGACCCGGAGCACCCGTTCCTTCATCTTTTTAGGGACCGGTCCGGTGACCATCAGCACATCGGCGTGCCGGGGAGAACCGACCAGCTTGATGCCGAATCGTTCCGGATCATACCGTGGGGTAACCGCGGCCACGATCTCTATCTCACAGCCATTGCAGGAACCCGTATTCAGATGGAACACCCAGAGGGATCGGTTCAGGGCCGGTGTGGGTTTCACAGCATCACCACCAGAATGAGGAGGAGGGCTGTAATGGAGAACAGCCACAGAAGATAATCGGTGAGAATACCGGAATGGACCGGCAACAGACCACGGTAATAGGTCTTCAGGGCATCCATATATCCCCAGTACAGGTTACCCGCTTGTACGTGGACCCCCTCCTTGGAGGGCTCGGGGTTGCCGGAGATGAAGGGTTTCACCTGCTGAGTTCCTCTCTTGTACCCTTTTTCTCCGAATGCATAGATGATATAGATGAGGATCAGGGCAACCACGACGGAAACCAACCAGAAGATCGGGTTCCAGAAACCCGATCCCGTGAACAGGGTCAGATCGATGGCCATGCGTTACGCACCCCCCAGGATAGTCCCGATATACGCTCCCTGATTGATCAGCGCGTGTGCGGCCGGGGCGACCAGGGTCTCTACCACCATCTGGGGGAAGAACCCAAAGAGAATAATGAGTACCGCAAGTATCCCCATCCCCACCAGCATGGAACGGGGAGCCTCCTTCACCTGTTGGTATTCCGGAAGCTGCGGCCCCATGAAGATGGAATGAAAGACCTTGACAAATGAGGCGAGGGTCAGGATCGATACCACCATCGCGATGATCGCCAGCAGCGGGTTGAAGAGATAGACCGATTCGTAAATCAGCAGTTTGGAAGCAAATCCGTTAAAGGGTGGGATGCCTGCGATGGCCAGGGCACCGATCATGAAAAAGATCATGGTATACTTCATGGAGTGCCCCAGCCCCCCCATCTTGTTCAGGTCCCGGGTTCCGATCCGGTAGATGATCGAACCTGCGGTCAGGAACAGGAGTCCCTTATAGAGTGCATGATTCATGATGTGGAAAAGCCCGCCTTCCATGGCCACAATACCGTACGAGTTCAGCGCGGTGGAATCCCCGAGGACGGCCAAGCCCACCCCCACCCCCAGAAGCATGTACCCGGTCTGGGAGACCGCATGATAGGCCATCAGTCGCTTCACGTCCTTCTGCGGGATGGCCATGGTCACTCCGACGACCATGGAGAGCAGACCCAGTATGATGATCACCCAGCCGATGGTGACATAATTCAGGGTCAGATTGTACAGGGTAAACACAAACCGGAAGAGTCCATAGAGACTTGCCTGGCTTACCACGACCAGGATCGCGGTGATAGTCGAGGGTGCCAATGTGTACGCGTCCGGTGTCCAGAAGTGGAGCGGTACCGCACCGCATTTCATAGCGAGAGCGGCTATCAGCAGGACCAACGCGACTTTGTCCAGAGGAGAGTATTGCAGTCGGCTCGCGACCATAGCAATATTCAACGCGTTGTACTGGGCGTAGAGGATACCAATGGCAAACAGAAGGAATATGCCACCCATGGTGCTGACCATGAAATACTTCAATCCAGCCTCCACTGCCCGGCCTTTTTCCACGCTGAACGCAACCAAGCCCGCGGAAGCGAGGGACGATATCTCAATGAAAACAAAGAAATTGAACAGGTCACCGGTGGAGACCATGCCCAAAACGGACGTTATCAGGAGCAATAAGAGTGTATAGAAGTAATGGAGCCCACTTCTTTTTTCATCCCCGGACAGGGAATACAGAACAATGCAAAAACCCACCACCGCCACGATGAGATCCATGAAGGCACTCATCGGATCGATGGTGAAGATGATACGGATGGGTATCCCTCCCGAATCGGGAGGTATAGCAAGGTTAGGCGTGAGGGCGCCAAATACATAAATGAATGTTCCTCGTGTGTAGACCAGGTAAACGATCAGCACGGCCACCGCTGATGTCAGGGCCATCGTTCCTAGTACCCAGAATTTCCTCACCGGTTCAGAGATCCTGCCCACCAGAGGAGCGAGAAACGCACCTATGAGAGGAATGGCAACCAAAAGGGCGGGTGCCTGGTGCAGGATAAAATCCGGAATCATTCTCGCAACTCCCGAATTTTATCCACGTCATTTGTTCCATACAAACGATAGAGCAGCATCGCAAAAGTAAGAAGAAGCGCGGTCGTCGCCACCCCGATCACGATCGAGGTGAGGCATAGGGCCTGAGGGGTGGGCAATACCATGAGAGTGGACGGTGCATTGGTATAGATAGGTGCGATACCTCCTTCCCGGTATCCCACCGCGATAATGAACAGATTCACCGCAGACGTCAGGATGTTTACGCCCATGAAGATTTTAATCAAGTTCTTCTTCAGGAGGATGATGGAGATACCTATCAGAGTCAGTAAAACCACCGTTATATACGGCAGATTCCAGAACAATCAAACCCCCTCCTTCTCCACACCTGAGAGCATATACAGGATCACGATCGTGAGGCCTCCCCAGACCTCGGTCCCCACTGCGATGTTCATCAGTGGAAGGAAGCCGGCGGTGTTCAGCTCGCCCGGGTTGGGACCGGGCATCACCGACATCCCGAACAGCGAGCCGCTGTTAGCGAGCCAGTTAAAAAAGAAGGGAAATCCGAGTATCATCCCAGCAAGACCGGCACCGATGAATAGCATAAGCCCCCCGGATTCCTGGAACATGAGAACGGTCTTTTTAATCATCCCTGCGACGTCCTGGTAGGAGTAGGCAACGATCACCAGGGCTGCACCCGTCGCAACGACGGCACCGCCTTGAAATCCTCCTCCTGGGGTCAGGTGGCCGTGCAGGATCACATACCATCCGAAAATAAAAATGAAGGGATACAGCAGATCGCTGCTCGTCCGGACGATTTTGCTCATCCTCATTGGTCTCCCTCCCCAAGTCTCCGAAACATCATGGCCACTCCAATGACGGCGGTAAATAACACGGTCGATTCGCCCAGGGTATCAAACCCACGGTAATCAAAGACGACGGTCGTCACGATATTGTTGGTGGCAATCTGCTCCTGGCCGTTTTCGATGAAGTAATCGTCCATATCACTGTGTGCCGGTGCCCCGAATGTAAGTCCGATCCCGATGAGAAGCATGAAGGCAGCGAGGATGAGCACAATGAGGAATGCGAAATACGGCTTCATTTTGCTCCCTCCTCAAACCTCTTGGTACCCCGGATTGCAATGATGAATATGGCCGTGGTCAGTCCCGCACCTATGCCCGCCTGAGAGATCGCAACGTCGGGAGCCTGAAGGACGTAAAACTCCAGCGAGATGAGGAAACTGAATAATCCGGATGCCAGCGCCGCAGCGAGCAGGTCACGCATGAAAAAGACCATCACTGCAGAGACCACCAGACCCAGGAGTACGAGTCCATGCACCAGAAGCTCGATCATGAGGAGAACTCCTCCAGCCTATCACATACCGCTGGGGCGGGTTTTATTCCTGTCTTGTGCGCCGCTCTTGCCAGTGCATGTGAGCTGACCGCATTGGTGATCGCGAGAGCCAGGGTTGCTATGAAGGCGTGAATTGCCAGGGTGAGGAACTGACCATCGACCGTGCGGATAAAAGACCAGATACCGAACACTACCACCGCGAGACTGGTAAAAATCGATCCAAATGTTGTGGCCTTTGTCGTGGCATGCATTCTGGTATACAGATCGGGGAACCGCAGCAGCCCGAGTACACCCAGACCGTTGAAAATCGATCCGATGATGAGGAAGATACCGATCACGATGACGATGGTATCCATATCAGATCTCCCCTCCGAGATATTTGGCAATATACAGGGTGCTTACAAACGATAGGACTGCATACACAATCGCGACGTCTACGAAGATAATCTGCTGGAACGCCACACCCAGCAGAACCATGATTGCCACGGTCAGGGTGTTAACCGCGTCTACCGCCACCGCTCGGTCAGCCGGAGTGGGCCCCCGGTATAATCGTATCGTACAGAGGGCAATAAAGATCAGGAAAATTCCTACCACGGGGAGCCAGACATCCAGCGCATACCATACTCCACTCATTCCGCAATCCTCCGTATCCAGGAAGGCAGGTCAAAATAGGTGAATAGCTCGGTGTCCCTAAATGCCTCTTTTGATTCTTCGCCGACGGGGACATTGATGTTATGCACATACAGATCATGGGTCTTTTCATCGATATCGACGGTGATAGTTCCCGGGGTCAGGGTGATGGAATTCGCAAGTATGAAGATCCCCAAATCCGTTTTAAGGTTGGAATGAACCCGAACGATCCCGGGGCGAATGTCCATGGTCAGAACGCGATAGGCGACATCCAGATTGGCCTTGGTCATCTCGACAAAAAACGGAACAATGGTGTACATACCCAGGAGTACAAGCCGGGCGGGATTGATCATTCGATAATTCCGTTTTCTGCACAGGAAATTCCGTGTCACGATTCCGGTAAGGATACCCAACGCCGCACCGGCGATGAGCTCTGACGGAGACCATAACCCGATATTCCCGCTGCCTGCGGTAAATATCAGATAGACAAGGAAGCCGAAGATGGAAGTAATAACAAACGGGATCATGCTCTCATCCTTCACTGCGAGAATTGGAGTATCTGCCCCGTGGAACCTTAGTATCCAATAGAAGACGGGGTGGGCTGTTTAACATGATTAATAATGATCTAATACCGATGCTCTTAAGTGTTTTTATTTCTCGTGTCTTCGGGCCTCAATTTATTTATCTCCACCCGACAACCGAGTACACTGATGCTCAAACCCCGCATTGGGAAGACCATCCTCTCTACCGGTATCTCTCAATTTTTGACGGTGAGAGCGTGGGCCGGGATACGAGAAAGAGAATTCTTAGACCCGGATGTCGGGACCCGATCTCGGAAGATGCGGGTGAGAACACCGCGGGGATGGGTCACCCAGAAAGAGAGAGCCCGGTATGCCTGAGATCGCCATCATCGATTACGGAGTCGGAAATCTGAGAAGCGTGATCAGGGGTCTGGAAAGAGCCGGTGCACATGCCCGGATCACGGCGGAATCCTCGGTAATCGAATCTGCGGACGGTGTCGTCCTTCCGGGAGTGGGTGCGTTTCGGGAAGGAATGGAGATGCTGGGGGCCCTCCAGCCGGTCGTGAAGGAGGCGTCGCGCCAGGTTCCTCTTCTGGGCATCTGTCTGGGCATGCAGATGCTCATGGAATGGAGCGAGGAACGCGGAATCCATAAGGGACTGGGTCTGATTCCGGGAATCGTCACCCGGTTTACCCCCCAGACCGGGAGAAAAATTCCACACATGGGGTGGAACACCCTCCACATCGAAGGATCGGACCCCCTGTTTGCCGGCCTTCGTTCGCAGGAGTACGTGTATTTTGTCCATTCCTATTATGTCTCTACCCTGTCCCCGTTTGTGCGGGCGAAGACCGAATACATCTGTCCGTTTGCATCCTGCATCGGGAAGGATCGGGTGTATGGTGTCCAGTTCCATCCGGAAAAGAGCGGATCGACGGGTCTGACCATCCTGAAAAATTTTATTGATCTCTGCTCGGGCTAACCGCGGGTAGGGACTGAAGGGAGCGCCGTCTTCGGAGCTCATAGGCGGCAAGGGCGGCGATAGATACCCCCCCACCCAGAACAAAATAGAGGAAGGGGAGATATCCATTATCCGTCGGCATTTCATAGGCAGACGGGACGGCATTCATCCGGGTGTCTTCCCCTCCCGTCTCTTTTTGGAGGAGTGATGGAGAGACCGGACCCGATCCCGCCCACAGACTGAGAAGGGACAGCATCACGACTCCTGCCAGCAGAACGATGGCAAATAACGAGGCGTACTTCAGCAACAGGGAACGGACATCCCCTGGACGAGGAGCGACAATGACCACCTGGTCCCGTAGCCCGTACACCTTGATCTCTCTTCCCTTTTTGCTCCATTTCTTGTCCATCACGGCAAGAATCGCCGCCCCTACCAGATTCTCGATATGGTACTGAACCGTGGTGAGAGGCAGATCCAGATTCTCTGCCAGCTGGCTGGCCGTAAAATTCCCTTCCTTCATCTGATTCAGGATCTCTCCTGCTGTCGGACTGGAGATAGCCCGGGCGATCTTCTGTGCCCGTTCATCTCCCGGTTCCAGGATCAGGATATCATCAGGCATGAAGCTCCTCCCGAATCGCCGCACGGCTCTCTTCCAGAGCCTGATCCAGATTCTCGGTGCGGTTTCCACTTCCCTGCGCCAGTTTGGGATTTCCTCCTCCGCGGCCGCCGAGCACCTGACAGACTCTCTGGATGATCGTGACCGCGTTCACCTCCGGGTGACCGGAAGAGACCACCACGTGCACCCGTTCGTTGCGGGAGAGGAGAACGGCAACCCCCCCGGTCCCGGCGAATCCGTTCGCGATGGTCATCAGTTCCTGGGGAGTCGCACTGAGGGTCTTTATCGCCACCCGCACATCCTTTATCCGTTCGGTTTCCAGTCGCGCAACTTCCAGGTCCGCCACTCGTTTCTGAAGCCGGTCGATCTCCTTCTTCTGCTCCTTCCATTCGGAAAAGAACCGCTCGACCGCTCCGGGAAGATTCTCCGGTTGAACACTGACCACCGACGCCGCCTCATGCAGCGTGCCTTCCAGCCGCTGCATGTAATAGATCGCCGCCGTTCCTGCGGTAAATTCGATGCGCTCGATACCATCCTGCACATGCTCGATGCGGATGATCTTGATGGGACCGACCTCACCGGTGCTGCGGCAGTGCGTACCGGCACAGGCTTCCACGTCGCGATTTACCCGGACCACCCGTATCTCCTTTCCGGGAGGGACTCCCCCCTGGTACAGCTCAAACCCGTATTTCTGTTCGGCACGGGTACGCTCTTCCCACTTGATCGCCACCAGCGAATCCTCCATCACCATCTGGTTGGCCAGAACTTCGATCCGCTGGACCTCTTCCGGAGTGATGTGCTTGTAATGGCGGAGATCGATGCGTGAACTTTCGCTGCCTTTCTGAGCCCCGGCCTGGTGAATGTGACTTCCCAGCACATCCTTGGACGCCCGCAGGAGAAGGTGGGTCGCCGTATGGTGGCGCATCAGTGATCGGCGCCGTTCCTCATCGATCTTCCCTCTCACCGGATCCCCGGCGTTCAGGGTTTCGCCCCGGGTCTGGTGGAGGATCACGTCACCTACCCGTATCGTGTTCTCCACACGCACCATCCCCTCACGGGTGATGAACAGCCCGGTATCGGCAGGCTGGCCACCTCCTTCCGGGTAAAAGAGGGTCTGGTCAAGGATGACGTAGGCATCGAATGCATCCAGGACCACCGCCTCGAACTCCATATCATCCGGCTGCTCGTAGTAGAGCTTCCGAGT
>JBAIXL010000222.1:0-1642 GCA_037916685.1 Methanolinea tarda | reverse complement strand
TCATCGGGCCCGGATGCATGATTAAAACTTCCGGTTGGGCCGCCTTGAGGACTTCCAGATTGAGCCCAAAGAACCGGGAATATTCCCTAAGCGTTGGGAAAAACCCCCCTTCCTGGCGTTCCAGCTGAATCCTAAGCATCATGATCACATCCGCTTGGGGAATCACCTCGTGAAGACTCGTGTGCCAGCGAACCCCCATTCGTTCCACTTCTGCTGGCATCATCGTTCGCGGCCCAGACAAATGGACCTCTGCCCCCATTTTTGTGAACCCATAGATATTCGACCGGGCCACCCGACTGTGGAGGATGTCCCCCACGATGGCCACTTTCAACCCGTCAAGCCTCCCGTTCTTCTCCCGGACCGTGAACAGGTCCAGCAGGGCCTGGGTGGGGTGTTCGTGGGCCCCATCCCCCGCATTGATGACCGGCACGCGCATCAGCCGCGCTAAAAGATGTGGCGCCCCCGCAGCCGAATGCCGGATCACGATACAATCCGGGTTCATCGCCTCCAGGTTTTTGGCCGTGTCGATCAACGTTTCCCCCTTGACCACACTGCTGGAGGAAGCAGAAATGTTGATCGCGTCCGCGCTTAATCGTTTGGCCGCGATCTCAAAGGAGGTGCGGGTCCGGGTGCTAGCTTCGAAAAAAAGGTTGATCACCGTCTTCCCGCGAAGGGTCGGAACTTTCTTGATCTCTCGGGTAGAAACCTCCTTGAAGGATTCGGCTGTATCCAAGATGAGTCCGATTTCCGAGACGCTCATCTCTTGGATTCCCAGAATATTTTTGCCCGCCAATTGCCGGGTGGGTTTGTCAGAGAGCTGCCGGGCTGGTACCCGGCCCAGATCATCCACCATCTTGCACCTCTCTCAAGAACCGCCATCACCGCAGAGTACACAGAGACCGCTCCCGCGCCCTCCGCGGTGAATGTTTAGGAAATTTTCTCCTGGATGATCACCCGGTCCTGGCCATCGACCTCCCGGAACAAGACGGTCACCTCGTCTTGGGGAGCTGTGACAACTTTCTTTCCGACAGAATCGGCTTGAATGGGAAGCTCCCGATGGCCGCGATCGATGAGCACAGCCAGTTGGATGAACTGGGGGCGCCCAAAGTCGATCAGGGCGTCCATCGCCGCCCGAACTGTTCTTCCCGTGTATAACACATCGTCCACCAGGACGACCCTCTTATCTCTCAGAGGGAAGGGAATCTCAGTCTTTCCCACGACCGGTCGCGAGAGGGCAGTGGCGAAGTCATCCCGATAAAGAGCGATGTCGATAATCCCGGAGGGGATCTTCACTTTTTCGAATTGCTCAATCTTCTCCCGGATGCGCTCAGCCAAATAAACACCGCCGGTGCGAATGCCGATCAGAACAAGGTCGCCTACGCCCCGGTTGCGCTCGAGAATCTCGTGAGTGATGCGTACCAGAGTACGCTCGATGGTCTCCCCATCCATGACCACTTCTTTATCCCTTCGCTTCATCTTCCCCTTGTCCCTCAATGGATCAGGTGGCCGATCCGGGTCCAACGAACCGTCGTCCCCTGGCTGTCCCAAGACCAGTAGATGATAAAGGCCTTGCCCCTCACGTCCTCCAGTGGCACAAACCCCCAAAACCGGCTGTCCAGGCTGCGATCACGATTATCCCCCA
>JBAIXL010000221.1:0-9618 GCA_037916685.1 Methanolinea tarda | reverse complement strand
GGTATTGATGATCTCACTCGAATCTACCACCATCTCACCGACACCGGCCTTGGTCACCTCTCCGGCACGGAAGAGAACTCCGAAACGCCGGACAATTTCGTCGTTGAGACGCTGGAAGGCCGATTTTATGCTCTCACCTTCATTCTTCCAGGCGCTGTTGTCAAAGAGAAACGTATTGTCGGATTCCTTTACCAGGGTGGACAGGCTGCGAGCGGCATTATAGGAATAGAGCCGGCCTTCTTCTGGTGCAGGAAGGATGCCCAGGGCATAGACGGGCTCCCGATAGATTCTCTTCAGGTGGCGGGCCAGTACGGGGGATCCCCCCGAACCGGTTCCTCCTCCCAGTCCCGCGACGATCACAAATGCATCCACGTCATGGGTTCCCCTCTGGTCGATCGCACTGATGATCACGTCTATCTCGTCGGCGGTAACCTTCGCCCCGGCCACGTTGTCGGTTCCGACTCCATGACCTTTTACTACTGTCTGTCCAATGAGGATCCGATCTTTGAGGTCGATATGTTTCAGGCCCATCAGGTCGGTCCGGGCGGTGTTGACCGCAAGCCCCCGGAAACTCCGTCGGGGAAATTTTTTGTCCTGTTCGATGAACATATCTACAATTTTTCCGCCCGCCTGGCCAAACCCTATGAAGAACACTCGCATAAAATTACTCCACTGAAACAGACTCCGACGTAGTGATCGTCCTTTTGTTAAGAAAATCGGCAAGAAAGTTCAAAAACTTTCTTATCGCACTAAAAACTTTCTTATCGCACTAATTTCAATATATAAACATTGAAGAAGGACCTCTGCATCATCGGCGGAGGATTGTGTGGGCTAACGGCTGCTCACAGCCTCCGTGATGTGGCTTCTGTGGATCTACTGGAAAAGCAGCCGGTTCTTGGGGGTTGTCTCTCCTCCTACCACATGGATACCTATACCATCGAACGGTACTACCACCACTGCTTCTCCAATGATGTGATGTTATTCTCCCTTCTACGGGATCTCGGGATCGAGGACCGGCTGGAATGGCTCACCGGCACCACAGGATACTACGTACACGGCTCTGTTTATCCTCTTACCACTCCACGGGAGATATTGCGATATCCTCATCTCTCCCTCCTGGATAAGGTAAGGCTGGCCTTTCTGACCTTGACTGCCCGGAGAAAGGACCTCGGCTCGCTGGACACCATTACGGCAGAAGACTTCGTGGTGAGCGGATACGGAAGAAATCTGTATGAATCCTTCTTTGAGCCTCTCCTGGCCAGCAAATTTGGTGAGATGCGTTCCACCGTTTCCGCAGCCTGGCTGGTGAGCCGGATCGCGATCCGTTCGGATCGTGGTGTTTCCGGAGAACGCCTCGGCTATCTGAAGGGTGGATTTGAGCAGCTGATCACCGCCCTGGAGCGATCCTGTCTTCAGGCGGGTTGCACCATCCGGCTCAATGAACCTCTTACTGAACTGAAGAAGAATGGGGAAAAATGGCGGGTCAATGGACGATCCTATGACCAGGTCATCTCCACCATTCCACCGGTAGAACTGGAACGAATTTCCGGGTTGTCCATGCCTGCCATCCCCTACCAGGGAGCGGCCTGCATGACCGTAGGTCTGGAACGAGAAGTAACCGATGGCATCTACTGGCTGAATATGAAGGATCCGGCCCCGTATGGGGCGGTGGTCGCTCATACCAGCTTCATCCCCCGCGAACGGTACGGAGAGAGTATCGTCTATCTCGGTTCGTATTTCTCGGGCCCCAAACCCCCCACCCATCTCGAGGACCGTATGCTGAACGACTTCTCCCGAAGATTCGGAGTCACAAACGGAGGGATCCACTGGCACCGTTTGGCGGTGGATCGGTTTGCAGGACCCATCTATGTAGCAGGATATCAGTCCATGATTCCGGAATATGAAAAACACGGACTGTTACTGGCAGGTATGTTCAGTCCGCCGAACTATCCGGAACGAAGCATGGAGGGATCGATCCGGGCAGGAAGGGAAGTCAGTGCCCTGATGAAGAAAGGGATGGGATCGTGAGCGACCTGGAAGTAACGGCGATTCTTCCAGTCTACAACGATCGCGTCTCCCTGGAAAAAGCGATTCCGCAGTCTTTGAACGCCCTTACCGCAATCACCTCATCTTTTGAACTGGTGGTAGCAGAGGATGGGAGCACCGACGGAAGTGCGGAATATGTCCGGCAGGCAGCAGAACATGACTCTCGCATCCGCCTGGTGCACAGTGACGAACGTCAGGGAAGGGGACGGGCACTCACCCGGGTGATACGGCAATCCCGAGGGGAGATCGCCTGTTACTATGACGTCGATCTGGCCACAGACATGTCACATCTCGGAGAATTGATACAGTCTATCCGTGAAGGATACGACGTGGCCACCGGTTCCCGACTCCTTCCCGAAAGCCGGGTGATGCGATCCGGAAAACGAGAAATACCCAGCCGGGTATACAACGGCCTGGTGCGGGTGATGCTGGGCAGCACCCTCCACGATCACCAGTGCGGGTTCAAATCCTTCAGAAGAGAACGGGTGTTGCCGGTTCTAGATTCCGTGCAGGCCACTCACTGGTTCTGGGATACCGAGGTGCTGGTACGGGCACAGAAGCAGGGACTTCGTGTCCGTGAGTTTCCGGTCCGCTGGCAAGAGGGGAAGGGTACAACGGTGAAAGTAAAAGACGTGTTTTCCATGGGAACGGCGATCCTGGGTCTCTGGTGGCAACTGCATGTGGCGAAGGATTAGTGGCATCGTGATCCCCGCGATCATCGCGGGTGGTATTCTGTTTTACATGCTCTACCAGGTCCGGGACAGCCTGCCGTCCGCTATCGCCATGGCCCTTCCACAGTTTCTGGTCCTGGCTCTGATCATCGCCGGGGGGACCTGGTTTCTGCGGGGAATGCGGTATGTGGTCATTCTCGATGGCCTGGCCATTCACATCACCACCCTTCATTCCACTGCCATCGTTCTCCTCTCACAGACCGCAAATCTGGTGGTTCCCGCCCGGCTCGGGGATCTGGTGAGAATGTTCATTCTCAAGGATGAGGGCAAGGCCACCTATTCCCAGGGGCTCTCCTCCATTGTCGTGGAGCGGATCTTTGATGTGGTGATGGTCGCCCTGCTGGGCTTCTTTGCCCTCAACTTTGTATTCAACGTCCCCGGCTGGTTCTATACGGTCATCACGATACCCCTGGTGGGAGGCGGGATTTTTTTGCTGCTGCTGTATGTCCTGGGCATGCTCGAATCGGACAACCGGTACATTCAGATCGTGCTCCGGCTGGTGCGGGAAGTTCGTCAGGCATCGCTGGGTCCGCGTTCTCTCTCGATTCTCTCCGTCTCCTCTATCGTCATCTGGATACTGGACATACTGGTCTGCCTGGCAGTGGTCCTCATGTTCCGGCAGGAACTGGCCTTCCCGGTAGTCGTACTGGCGATTGCCATCGGTAACCTGGTCAAGGCGGTTCCTATCACCCCCGGAGGAATCGGCACGTATGAAGCCGCTCTGGCCATCACCTTTGGACTGGCGGGAATGCCGGCCGTGACCGCCACGCTGGTGGCCATCATCGACCATCTGATCAAGAATGCGGTCACCGCCGTAGGAGGCCTGATATCCCTCTATCTCTTTGGAGGCCAGGTGATGCATGCGATGAAGCGAGCCTTCCGCATCCGGGTGAGCGGGGAGGAGGGATCCGTTGGGGATTGAATATTCCCTGTTCTGGGTTCTTTCCTGGATCATCAGCCTGAAATTTCTGCAGCTGGCTCTCTGGCCCCCGTTAAAACGAACTTTTCGTTCGTTCGCGTATCCGGTCTCTTTCTCGGCCTCCGTGCTGGTCTTTACTCTCCTTACCTGGTACTGCGGCCTGGTGCAGTTCCCGCTTCTGCTGGCCCTCGCTCCTTTCGGGGTGATGATGGGATGGAATCTCTGGCAGGGAGCGTATGGAAAGAAAGAGATCGGTGAAAATCTTTCCTGGGATGCCCTGTTCCTCACGGGCTTTCTCTTCGTCCTCATGATCCGCGTGGTCAATCCGTCGATCCTGTATGCAGAGAAGTTCATGGATCACGCGTTCCTGGCATCCATCATGAGGAATCCGGTGGTTCCCCCGCTGGACCCCTGGCTCTCCGGGGGAACCCTTACCGTATATTATTACCTGGGATACTGGATGTGGGGAGCCCTGGGCCTGACTGCGGGAGTTCCTTCAACGGTGGTGTTCAATCTCGCTCTTCCCTCCGTTCTCGGTCTTACCCTGGTCAACGCCTATATGGCCGGAAATCTTCTCCTCGACCGGTTCCGATGGTTCCCGCTTCTCACCTTTTTCCTGGTGAATCCTTCCTTCCTGTACCATCTGGTGCTCGGAACCGGCTTTTCCAGTCTGCTCTGGGACAGTACCAGGACCATCAGCAACACGATCAACGAATATCCGCTTTTTTCCATCCTGTGGGGGGATGTCCACCCCCATATCATGGGGATGTTTAACCAGGTGTTTCTGATCGCCCTTCTCGCGTTTATCTGGCGATACTGGCCCGATCTCTCCCGTCCTTCCCGTATGATCGCAGGAGGTCTGATCGCCCTCTCCCTCGGATCGATGCCGCTGCTCAATACCTGGGACATCGTCATATATGGTCCCCTGGTGGTCCTGTTCGGGATCCTGCTCTGGTACCGCTCCAGGAATGAGCGGGCCGGATTCCTATTCCTGACTGCCGTTCCGCTCCTTGCCGTCCTGCTCTATCTTCCCTATTATCTGATGATGAATACCCCCGGAATTAAAGGGATCTCCCTGGTGCCTCTTCCCTCCGATCCGGTGCAGTACCTGCTGGTGAATGGATTCTTTCTTGCCATCCTGATCGGGGTTCTGCATAAAGAGATCCGCACCCGGCCGTACCTCCTGGTCCTGATCCTTCCCTTTCTGGTCGCCGGACTGTACGGAGCTGCCATGGCCGCAATTCCTCTGATCTATCTGCTCTCCCGCCGACGGTTCACCCCCGCGGAATTGTTGGCTCTCGCGGGACTGGCCATGATCATTCTTCCCGAGATCATCTATTTTCAGGATAGTTTCGGGGATCCCTATTATCGCATGAATACAGTCTTCAAATTTTATTTTGCAGGGTGGGTACTCCTGGGAATGGGGTCCTTCACTCTTCTGGCAGAGGGAATGAGATATGCCCGATCGGTCCGGCTTCCCATCCGTTCGGGCCTTGTGGCAGGGATGGTGGCGATTCTGCTGGTGCTCTCCCCCCTGGCCATGGGTCTGGACGTTCCAAACGGGGGGGGAACCCTGGACGGAATGGCCTTCATGCAGTACTCTCATCCCGGTGATGCGGCGGCTATCTCCTTCCTGCGGTCGATCCCGACCCCAATCACCCTGGTGGAAGCAGAGAACGGTGATTATGGTTATTTCTCCCGCGTCTCCACGTTTACCGGAATCCCTGCCGTGATCGGATGGCCCTATCACGAGATCACCTGGCGGACGACCGGGGGCAATGTCCCCCAGCGGATGGCCGACGTTCGCGCAATCTACGAGGAACCGGACCGCACCCTCGCACTGATGGATCACTATGGGGTGACCCACTTGTATGTCGGGGATATGGAGAGGGAACGGTATGGGATCCACCTGCCGGAAGAAGGGCTCACCCCTATTTACGATACGGGCGGGGTGGTCATCTATGAGCGGACGGAGTAACATCCTTTGAGGAAAGTAACAAAGGTTTATCTCTTCTCTCAATGAAATGAATAGGTTGCGACGATACTCACTGAGGGGTGAGGTTAGTCCTGAATGAGGTGAGTCATGCCAAAAGGATACGTGAAGTTCGAGGTTCCCGAGGATATCCAGAATAAAGCCCTGGAGGCACTGGAGATCGCCCGCGATACCGGAAAGATCAAGAAAGGATCCAATGAAGCGACCAAGGCCGTAGAGCGGGGGCTTGCCCAGTTGGTGCTCATCGGGGTCGATGTAGAGCCCGAGGAAATCGTCATGCATCTTCCTCTCCTTTGTGAAGAAAAGAAAATTCCCTTCCTTTTTATCAAGAAACAAAATGACATCGGTGCCGCGAGTGGCCTTGACGTGGGATCTGCCGCGGCCGCCATCGTGAAATCCGGCAAAGCCAAGGAAATTGTAGATGACGTAGTGAAGAAACTAGCCGGTCTGAAGGCCTGAAGGAGAGAACATGGCAGATACAGCAACGCCGGCCGAGGTGATTGAGGTGATCGGAAGTACCGGGATGCACGGAGAGGCGATGCAGGTGAAATGCCGCATCCTCGAGGGTCCCAACAAAGGGCGGATCATCACCCGCAATACGGTCGGCCCGATCCGGGAGGGAGATGTCCTGATGCTCCTGGAGAGCGAACGTGAAGCCAAGAAGCTCACGAAACGGTGATCGCCATGGTGGACACACGCATCTGCAGTTTCTGTGGGACAACCCTCGAGCCCGGGACGGGCAAGATGTTTGTTCGCAAAGACGGAACCATCTTCTATTTCTGCAATACCAAATGCGAAAACAATTACCAGCTGGGACGGGTACCCCGGCGCGTTCGATGGACCACCGCCGGCCGTAAGGCCCGTGGAAAGGAGTGAATTTACCGTGGATCGCACCTTCGTGATGGTGAAACCGGACGGGGTGCTTCGGGGTCTCTGCGGGGAGGTCGTATCCCGGCTGGAGGAAAAGGGCCTGAAGCTGGTTGCGGCCCGACTCGCGATCCTTTCTGAGGCGCGTGTGATGGACCAGTATCGTGAACACATCCAGAAACCCTTCTTTCCTTCCCTGAAGAGCTACATCATGAGTGGCCCCTGTCTGCTCATGGTATGGGAGGGGCGTAACGCGGTGAGTGTGGTTCGAAGACTTGTCGGGGCCACCAATCCCTCCGAGGCTAATCCTGGAACCATTCGGGGGGATCTGGCCCTGGATACCGGTCGAAATGTAATCCACGCATCCGACTCTCCAGAGAGCGCGGCCCGCGAGATCGCAATCCATTTCTCCACATCGGACCTTGTTACCTACACCCGCGTGGAAGAATCGGTCCTCTACGAGTGGGCCGATTAGCCCACCATCGATTTATTGCAGGCATACAGGAATACGCAGGGAAATACCTTCGTTCTGATGAAGTAACGACCCGATACACCTTTCCGCTGAAAAGGACCCGGCAGATGCTTGCAGGATCGAGGTCCCGGGGAAGGCCGATTTGAAAAAGGGATATTGCCATTTTTTCTCCCCACATGGTGCAACGTTCAGACGAAGTACTCCTGTCGGTATGGATAAAATCTGAGATGGAAGACTGGACCTCTCTGTACCTTGTCGTAGCGGAAAACAAAATCGTGAAAACAATGGTGACAATGCTATATCCCCCTGGTATCGTGATGGTTAGGGATGAATGCGAAGATGAACAGGGCGAAAATTAGTTCCGGACCAAAAAATCTTTACTTTGCCGGTTTCTTCTGGCGTGGCACCTTCACAGAGGTGCGGCAACGGGGACAGGACGTATACCAGTCCGCCTTTCCTTTATAGTCCCATTGATACCCGCACCTCTGACACTGAAGGATCATAGACTTATGTATGTATGTATCTTGAACCTTATAGTTCTATGTACCCTTGCAACCTCATCCTTCAAGTATTTCGTGGTTTGAAACCGTCAATGCTGGTTCCTTGGTCCTTCTTTGTGTTCTCGAAGCGGTAACGGAAGTTATATATGTATACATGTATGTATGTATTTTTACTGACAGGAGCGGAGGAAGCATGTCAGCCTATGTGCAAGTCTATGAAGGGTATAATCCCACCCAGCAGAGTATCATCTCGTATTTAAATTCCGGTGTGCAGGCGGGAAAGCACTACTTCAAGTCGAAGTACATTGCCCGAGATCTCGGACTTTCGTCTAAGGAAGTAGGAACCAATTTGGGAATCCTATCCGAGGTCTGTGACGACCTGCGGATCGTCCGCTGGAGCTACTCATCCAGTACTACCTGGCTCGTAACTCCATCCACCGGTTAAATCCTACTTTAACCTTTTATTCTTCTTGCACCCATGTTCCGGTTGAGGAGTGTCGGGTATGAGCGGTGACCTGGTAACGTTTTCCCTGCTTACTCTGTCCTCTCTGTTCATCATCGTCAATCCTCTCACGGCCACACTTACCTTTCTCTCCCTAACCCCCACTCTCGTGCACAAGGAACGACTGCAGATCGCGGGTGACGCCGCCGTGTACGCGCTCGGGATCCTCCTGGTGTTTACCATCGGAGGAGGTTATATCCTGAGCCTCTTTGGTATATCCTTACAGGCATTCCGTATCGCCGGAGGCATTCTGCTATTCTATATCGGAATGGAGATGGTCTACGCTCGTACCTCCCGCACCCGGCTCACCGCTACGGAAAAGTACGAAGGCCGCGAGGGGGAGGATATCGCAGTAATGCCTCTGGCTACCCCCATGATCTCCGGACCCGGAGCCATTACCACCGCCATCGTTCTGATGAATGAAGCGGTTCCCATGGGTCTTCCCGCTATGGGAATCGTGGTGATCACCGTGATCCTAGTCATTGCGATCACCTACCTGATGCTGCGTAACGCGGACTTCATCTCGAACCATATCGGGGTGCGCCAGTTCAGGGCGATCAACCGGCTGATGGGAATGCTTCTTATCGCCATCGCAGTTCAATTTGTTATAAACGGGGTGAAAGAAGCGTTTCCTCTTCTTATCGGGGTGACGGGATAAGCGTGGCATTCTCCCTGGCTCTGGCCCAGATGGCGGGAACATGGGAGGATCCTATCGCCACCATGAGGGAAGCGGAGACCTACATCCAAAGGGCCGCGGATGGGGGTGCGGGGCTGCTCTGTTTTCCCGAACAGTTTGCCACCGGCTGGCACCCTCGCCAGCCACCGTTTGCAGAAGGGGAGGGAGGTCCCATCACGCGGGAACTGGGACGGCTGGCCAGGAAGTATGGGCTCCCTCTTCTGGGATCCTTCGTCCGATCGTCCCCAGGTCTCCCACGGAACACCTGCGCGGTTTTTGACCGATCCGGAGCCCGGGTCGCCTCCTATGAAAAGATCCATCTCTTTTCACCGGCAGGTGAGGACCAGCATTACGCACCCGGAGAGACACTTGCCATCTTCGATCTGGAGGGCATCCGCTTCGGTATCGCGGTATGTTATGACCTGCGCTTTCCTCCCCTGTTCCACCTCTATGCACTCCGCGGAGTCGAATGTGTCATCGTGCCGGCCTCCTGGCCCTGTCGTCGTATCCGTCAGTGGGAGATTCTTGTCGCCGCCCGGGCCCTGGAGAGTCAGTCGTATGTGGCCGGTGTAAACCGTACCGGTTCTACACCGGTGGAAAAATACTGCGGCCATTCACTGATCGCATCACCCGAGGGAACCATTCTCGCGCAGGGACGGGAGGATGAAGGGCTAATCTGGGGAGAGATCGATTCCCAACGGGTGCGAAGAGCGAGAAAGGCATTTCCGGTGCTCCGGGAATACCGCTCCGATCTCTATTCCCGTCTTTCCGGTGAACACGGATGAAAGGAAGAACTCATCTACTGCTGAGTATCCTCTCACTTCTGGTGATCGCCCTCCCTCTCTGGCAGGATCTCCCGCCGTCGGCCTGGCTGGTCATTCTGGCCGGGATCCTGGTGGGATCGCTTGCGCC
>JBAIXL010000220.1:0-2138 GCA_037916685.1 Methanolinea tarda | reverse complement strand
GATAGAATCCGAAAAAATCAGAGAGTTTCTGCGCAAGTACACCAGGAAATGATATCCACGGGGGACTCCGTTCAAACCGGAGTGCACCCGGACTGGCCGTGTAGTATGAGGGGAAGCCCCGGTTGGCCGCGTAGTTCCATGACCTTTCTTACGGCCGCTGCCTTGGAAAAGAGCAGGATTTAACATTCTGGCGGGCGATACAGAAGTGATCCACCAGAAGAGAAAAACCGGAACCTAAGCACTTCCAATCGATGTTCGGAAGATAATACGTGAGACCGCGGGGGTAAAAACGGGATGAAGTATCTGGTCACAGGAGGAGCAGGATTCATTGGTTCGCATCTTGCAGAGGAACTTGCGCGAAATCACGAGGTGATCATCCTGGATGATCTCTCCAGCGGGAAGATGGAGTCCATCCAGAACCTGCTGGATCGTGGGGTGGTCTCGTTCGTGAAAGGAAGTATCACCGATCCGGCCCTGCTTCGCACCGTGTTCACGGATATAGACGGCGTGTTTCACGAGGCGGCCGTAACGTCGGTCCCGCGATCGGTAGCGGACCCGGTACGGACCAATGAGGTGAACATCGGGGGTACACTCAACGTTCTGATGGCGGCACGCGAGGCCGGGGTACAGAAAGTGGTCTTTGCCTCCTCCTCCTCGGTCTATGGGGATACGCCCACACTCCCCACACGGGAGGACATGAACCCCCGTCCCCAGTCTCCCTATGCGGTCTCCAAAGTCACGGGTGAATATTACTGCCAGGTTTTCTCCTACGTGTTCGATCTTCCTACGGTGTGCCTTCGATATTTCAACGTGTATGGCCCACGGCAGGATCCGAATTCTGAATATGCTGCGGTCATTCCCAAATTTATCACCCGCGCACTCGAGGGAACTCCGCCGGTTATCTACGGGGATGGATTACAGACCCGGGATTTCACCTATGTCAGAGACGTGGTTAAGGCGAACATCCTCGCCATGCAACGCGAGGTTGTGGGTACGTATAATATCGCATGTAGTTCGCGCATCACTCTGCTGGATCTGGCCGCACGCATCATGAAGGAGACGCATGGGGAGACACCGCCTGAATTTAAGCCTCCTCGCCCGGGAGATGTACGGCATTCTCTGGCCGATATCTCCTCCGCCAAGAAGGCGTTCGGATACGAACCCGAGTATTCTCTGCAGGAGGGACTGCACGAAACCATCGCATGGTATAGAGGGCGATATCCGAAATGAACTCCGTGGGCGGAAACAACAGCCCGATTCCCGATCCTAGACGGATTCTTCTAGAAGGGGGGTCAGACCCGTCACCGGGGAAACATCCCAACCGGGTTACCGTTTCTCAAGGTTCTTTGTGTGCATGCGATAGATGCCGATCCCCACGGGAATGGTCAGGAGCGCTATCGCCAGGAACACCATGGCCATATCCAATCCCGATTGAATCAGATCGGGGCTTTCCGGGAGGGGAGCCGTGGTGACAGGAATCGTATCAGGCGGAGCCAGATCTCCCCGACTAAGATCCTCCGTGACATTGGCTGGAGTCGCGACGGGTAAGGAGAAATAATACACTTTGCCGCCGGTGGTCCCCACCGCGAGGGCGGTTCCATTGCCAGAAATACGCACACTGGTGATATCGCCCGCGGCTTGATACTCGTCCAGCAGGGTCCCCTGGAGGCCGAATACCTTCACCCTCCCATCGGCACACCCCACCACGACCATATCGGCGGAGGGAGTCATGGAAATCGCAGTGACCGCGTCCTCGAAGGATTGAGTCCATTGGAGTGTCCCTTCAAACGTGCTCAGGTTCATCTGATAGAAGTATAGCGACCCTCCCCGGGGAACGATCTTTACCCCCCGGGCGATCGAGTCACCCTTGTCGCTGACAACGAGTTGTCCTCGAATTCCTTCGGCATCTGCCTCCCATAGTTTGTTACCCGAGCGATTATAGTACATAATTTTGCTGGTGGTTCCGAAATCGACACCGACCAGGAAGTATCGGCCGTTCTGGGTCACTGCCGTCATCGTGGCGGGAATTCCCTTTCCCTTTCGGGTCTCCCATAGAAATCGTTGCGTTCCTTTATCACTCAGGGAAAATACCCGGTCGGCATAGAGGGCTCCGTAGATATAGGTACCGGTCTGCGATG
>JBAIXL010000219.1:0-11204 GCA_037916685.1 Methanolinea tarda | reverse complement strand
ACCAGAGGTATCAAAGTCTGCCGGTCCATTACATTTCCCCGTTCATATAGGTAGTTTAATTAGTGCGTCTTCATCATGTAAAAACATGGAGATCCGTGAATTCATTGCAGATATAGTTCTTATCATTATCCTGGTGGTCTCTTCTCTGGTGCTGGTACTCCGCCTCTGGCAGGATCTGACGATCGCAGTGGCGGCAACCCTGATGATGCTCTCCTTCGGCGGGCTGTTCCTCTCCATGAGTGCAAAGATCCGTCATCTGGATTCCAGTGTGATTGCCAGAGAACGTACCATGCGAGTCAATCTCGAAGAGATATCCAACATGATGAGTAAGAAATATGAAAATACCGTGACCCATCTGGATGAAATAGTCCAGGATCTCTCCCGGCGGATGTACCGGTAGAGCTCTCCCTCTTTTCCCTCAACCATGGGCGTCGCATTACGCGATATCCTTGTCGATTATAAGAAACCTGTCCCATGGGAAGCCCTGGCCGGTACCGCGGCCATAGACGCCCATAACGCACTCTATCAGTTTCTCTCCATTATACGGCAACCCGACGGAACCCCCCTCATGGACAGCCACGGGCGAATCACCTCCCACCTCTCCGGTATTCTGTTTCGTACCCTGAACTTCATGGAGATGGGGATCCATTCCGTGTATGTGTTTGACGGGGAACCCCCACACTTCAAACAGTCGACCATCGAAACTCGCAGGAACCAGAGAACCGTCGCAAGGGAACGGTGGCAGCAGGCAAAGGAGAGGGGAGATACCGAGGAGGCGTATAAACAGTCTCGTTCCGCGGCCCGGGTCGATTCCTTTGTGATCGAATCTTCCCATCAGCTGCTACGGCTGCTGGGGGTCCCATTCGTGCAGGCGCCCAGCGAAGGGGAGGCGCAGGCCGCATATATGGCGCAGAGAGGGGATGTCCAGTACTCCGTATCCCAGGATTATGACTCCCTCCTGTTCGGTTCTCCAATCCTCGCCCGGAATCTGACCGTGAGCGGTAAGCGAAAACTGCGCGGGAGGACGCTTTCCATCAACCCGGAGAGGATCGTCCTGAAAGAGGTCTTAAGTGGACTCTGCATCTCCCGGGAACAGCTGGTACAGATCGCCCTTCTCGTAGGGACCGATTTTAATCTGGGAGTGTATGGTATCGGAGCAAAAACGGCGCTCAAGATCGTGAAGAAGGGAGATTTTGACAGCGCCCTTCAAAAAGACCAGCCGGAGTTTGACCCGGAACCGATCATGGAGTTTTTCCTCCATCCTCCGGTGAAGACCGAATATCATCTCTTGCGAAGCCCTCCCGACAAGGAAGGTATCCGGCACATGCTCTGTGATCAATTTGATTTCTCACCCGAACGAATCGACAGTGCCCTGGATAAACTGACGGTCAGCTCCGGTCAAAAAACGCTCGATCGCTGGTTCTGAGATCCTCATCGATCCCAAAAGTGATTCGGCAGGATCCCCAAGATCCGGGGTTTTTCCCATGGTGCGATAATTCAATAATTTATAGTTTTATTTAAAGATATCGTTTTTTTGGTTCAATGTATAAAAATAATTAATACAGTATTTTATAATAATAATCAAATTATATTCTCTAAAAATTTGATAATTGAAATATTAGAAATTTAGATATATTTATATATTATAAATAAATATATTACTTCCTAGTGAGAGCCCCATGAAATACGCATACGCATTCACAAAACTCTTCGTCGCCTCCATCATCGGAGGGTTATGTATGCGTTACACCATTCCGTCGGATGTGGACATCTTTGGTTCGGTGGCTGATTATTTCTATAGCACTTTTGTTCTGAATACCGAAGCCAGTTTCCTTGCCAATTTCAATCTCAACGATTATCTGTTGACCCTGATGGTTCTCCCGATAATTCTGGGTCCCCTCATTTACTGCGTGGTCATTGGAAAATGGGGACTATTTACCTTTGCGCTGGGATTTCTGGCAGGGTATTATCTCCTGCTTGCGGTAAGACCGGAGTTCTCTCTTCCGACCCTTCTGGTTGGCGTAGGATTCCTCTCCTTCGGATCCCTGACCACGATCTATGCCCGCACCAGATAGAATTTCTCACCTCATCCTTCTCCACACATGCAGGAATCTCTGGAAGGCGGTGAAATGACCCAATACACCGAAGACGAGAAGGAGCCAGCCGAGGAAGGTAAGGGTGAAAGGCGTTCCCAGGGCGAGGAGATCAAGAATACCTGCACCGAGGATGAGCACTAGACGATCCGCACGCCCGAGTATACCCCCGTAGAAACGCCCTACACCCACCGCCTGCGCCTGGGTGCCGATATAGGAGGCCATCAGCACACCCGTAAGCCCGAAGACCCCGATCTGCCATGGAACGGTTCCGTTGGCGAATATTCCGATGATCATGAATAGGTCCGCATAGCGATCGATCACGTGATCGAGAAAGTCTCCCCGGAGGCTTGCTTTACTCAGGGCACGTGCCAGGGTGCCGTCCAGCGCATCACTGAACGCGTTAACAAAGACGAGTACAATTGCCAGCACCAGATATTGCGCATAGAACGCAAATCCTGCTCCGATGGCCGCAACTAATGAAAGTATGCTGAAAAAATCAGGGGTGAGACCGGCTCGGCGGCTGAATTCGGTAAACGGGCGGAGGAGCACCGCGGTGTAGGGACGAAGCTGGTCGAGAGTCATATTCCCCCCAGCAGATATTCCGACCAGTCTATCGTGCCATAGCGGGGAGATCGGGTACCCTCTATCACCTTCTCAGCCTCGTCCGCGAGGTCTTTTAGACCACAAGGGGTGGTGTCGATCTCGTAGATCTGGTCATCTCGGAACCGTTCCACGGTTTCCTGCAGAATGATATCCAAGGCTTCTGCCTCCACATTCTCCCGAATCTTCTTCTCAGAATACCCTCTCTTTTGCAGCCGTCGGGCGAGGACATCCGGGCGGCAACGCAAGACAATGATACGGTCGCAGGGAAGGTACTGTGCCAGGTGTCCCTCAACGATCCCCTCGACGCGGCAGAACTCCCGGGCCCATGCTTCCTCATCCACCACAAGGGTATCCCTTTCCTCATCCTCGTCGATGATGTAGGGCTTGATCGTGTCCACCATATGGGTAACCGGATATCCCCTCTCTTCGAGCTCGTGGCTCAGTGTCGATTTACCTGTTCCGGGGGTGCCGGTAAGACCAATCATCATAAGGCGTTGATGGTCTCCAGAAACAGTTCATTCTCCCAGTCTTCCCCGACATTCACCCGGATAAAATGATCGCCGAGCCCAGGGAAGCTCTCGCAGGAACGGACCAGAATCCCATTCTCAGCCAGCCTCTCCATCATCACGGTTCCGGTAAGTGGATGGGTGTCGATGAGAACGAAATTCGCCTGAGAGGGGAAGGTGGGATAGGAGATCGACCGGAGGAACCGTGTCCTCCATCGAGCGACATGCTCCTGGATTTTACGGACATGTTCGGCATCTTTTAGCGCCCCGATTGCGGCGGCGGCAGTCACCCGATTGACAGAGAATGGGGTGGAGGCCCGATGATAATACGGTTCAAACCAGGGGGGAACAAGGGCATAACCGAGACGTAATCCCGCCATCGAATACGCCTTCGACATCGTCCTTCCGATGATCAGGTGCTGGTACTCTGACATCAGGTCGCGGTAGTCCAGATCTGCAAACTCGATGTATGCGTTGTCGAGAAAAAGCATCGCATCGATTTTATCTAGGATCTCCCGTATATTCTCCCGTGGTGTGAGGTTCGCGGTGGGATTGTTAGGGGTGCAGAGAAAGGCCAGCTGGGCGCCCTGGCATCGATCGATGAACGCCTTAACATCCACGGAAAAGTCCTCTCTCCTCGGAACAATTCTGACATCGGCAGCCTGGCCGGTGGCGGCAATGCGGTAGAAGGAAAATGTGGGTTCGGTGATCACCACCCCGTCGCCGGGATCGACCAGGGCTCGAATCACCGTCTCGATCACTCCGTCCATTCCATTTCCCAGCACTATTTGAGGCCAGTTAAGCCGTTCTGCGAGGACTCCGGTAAGAATCTTCTGGTATTCGGGAGGGTACCGGTGGGCATCTTCGAGTGCCTCGCAGGCCATCTCTCTCGCACGGGCGGACAGGGGGAACGGGTTCTCGTTACTGGCAAGTCTCGCCAGGCGCGTATGGCCTGCTGCACGTGCGATCTCTTCTGCCCGGGTCGCGTACGTATAGCCGGATTTCTGGTATATGCCCCTAACCGAGGGACGCATGCAGTACCTCCACCGCACGGTCTATCTCGGTGTGTGTAATGACCAGCGGAGGGACCAGACGCAGATTGCCGTCCGCTGCGCAGTTTACCAGTACTCCCGCCTCGGCACAGGATTTCTGGACCTGGGAGCACCGTTCTCCCACACTGATTCCGATCATCAAACCTTTTATTCGGGGAAGGTAGGCGGATAGGCCGCGACGGAACCGTTCTTCCTTTGCGGGGATACCGGGAAGCAATCTCTCAATCACCCGGATAGTGGCAAGGGCTGTAGCACAGGCGAGAGGGCCCCCTCCAAAGGTGCTTCCGTGTTCTGACTTTTTGAACTGGTATTCTTCAGCAGTTACCAGGGCTCCGATGGGGAATCCACTGGCGAGTCCTTTGGCCAGTAAGACCACATCCGGGGAGACTTTCTCCTGTTGGATGGCGAGCCAGGTTCCCGTGCGTCCCATGCCTGTCTGAATCTCATCGACGATCATCAGGGCACCTTGGTCGTCGCAGCACTCGCGGACTCCCTCGAGAAATCCCTCCGGAGGCAGGATCACTCCTGCCTCACCCTGAATAGGTTCTACTACCACGGCAGCCGTATCGGTGTTTATACTCTTGCGTAACGCCTCGAGGTTCCCATAGGGCAGAAAGGTGCAGGCAGGCTCCAACGGCATGAACGGCTCACGAATCGCGGGTTTGTGGGTCACGGCGAGCGCCCCCATGGTGCGTCCATGAAACCCGTGCTCAAAGGCCACGAATTTTTTCCTTTTGGTGATTACCCGGGCAAGTTTCAAGGCCGCTTCTGTGGCCTCGGTACCAGAATTGGTGAGCATCACGCGTGAGAGTCCGGTGATTTCTGCCAGACGGGATGCGAGCTCTCCCTGATGAGGAACATAGTAGAGGTTCGAACAATGGATGAGCTCTCTGGCCTGATTGCAGATCGCTGAAACGACCTCAGGATGGCTATGTCCGGTACTGCAGACGGCGATGCCCGCCACGCAATCGATATACTCGTTTCCTGCATCATCCCAGACCCGTGCTCCCTGGCCCCGGACAATCATGGTATCCCGGCTGAATACCGGCATGTAATAACGCCGGTCCAGTTCGCGATAATCAGATATGATATTCATTTCGAATCCCTCATTCGTACTCTATTGTGGCAGGAGGTTTAGGTGTAATGTCATATACGACCCTTGCCACTTCCGGAATTTCTGCGGTGATTCGGGACTGGATCTTCTCCAGCACCTCATACGGAAGGTGGACCGGATCCGCGGTCATTCCATCCCTTGAGGCTACTGCCCGTACCGCCACGATCCAGCCGTGTATGCGGTTATCCCCCTTCACCCCGGTTCCCAGCCCCAGAAGGGCTGCCAGGCACTGCCATGGGTGATACTGCTCCACCAATTCCTCCTCTACGATCGAGTTGGCTTCGCGGACAATCGCGATCTTGTGCGGGGTCACTTCTCCCAGGACCCTCACCGCAAGACCAGGCCCGGGGAAGGGCATCCGATGCTGAATTTCCGGGGGCAGATCGAGTGCTCCGGCGACCTCCCGCACCTCGTCCTTGTAGAGATCCCGCAGCGGTTCAATGATCTTACGGAAAGCGACCGCTACGGGCATACCTCCCACATTGTGATGACTTTTTATTCCACCCTGGCTCTCGATACGATCCGGATAAATGGTCCCCTGCAGGTAAGAACGTGCGCCGGTCTGTTCCGCCTCCCGTTCGAAAATGCGGATAAATCGTTCTCCAATCACCTTTCTCTTCTGTTCCGGATCGCAGATACCCTGTAGCGAGGAAAAGAATTCATCATGGGCATCGATCACCCGAAGAGGGAGGTGTCCAAACAGATGGGTCATCCGTTCGGTCTCCCCCTTCCGCATCAATCCGGTATCGATGTAGATGGGGAGAAGACGATCGTTAATCGCCTGTTCGGCCAGAGCTGCACAGACGGAGCTGTCTACCCCACCGGACAGTGCCATCACCACCCGATCCTCTCCTGCCGCTTCTCGGATCTCCTGGATCGCCTGTGCGATGAATGCCTTCACATCCATTGTTACCCGCTCCCCTCCCGCCTCTTTTTTCTCTCCCTGGCGGCCTGAACAAATCCCAGGAAGGGGGGTGAGGGGTGGGCGGGCCGGGAGGTAAATTCCGGATGGAATTGCGTGGCGAGGTAGAAGGGATGATCCCGTATCTCACAGGACTCCATACGGTTCCGGTTATACGAGGAGAAGACCAATCCCGCCGTTTCCAGATCCGCGATGAAGAGAGGATTCACCTCGTATCGGTGACGATGCCTCTCCACGATCTCCTTTTTCCCGTACAGGCGATGGATGAGGGTTCCGTCCTTCAGATCGATGGGATAGTTCCCCAGCCTCATGGTTCCTCCGAGCCCGGATACATTCTGCTGTTCGGGCAGGATGGCCACAACCCATCTCCCATTCCCGATCTCCTCGCTGATGGCATCTTCCCAGCCCAGTACATGCCGGGCATATTCCACTACGGCCAGTTGAAACCCAAAGCAGAGACCCAGATACGGAATTCCCCGGGTTCGCGCAAATTCCACGGCCTCCAGTTTCCCCTCCACGCCCCGGGATCCGAATCCTCCCGGCACCAGAATCCCATCCACGACGCCGAGCGTGGCATGATCCAGGTGTTCGGCATCCATCCACACGATCTCTACCTGGGTGGATAGTGCTCTCCCGGCATGCTTGAGCGCCTCCTTGATGCTGATATACACATCCTCAATACCGTATTTGCTCACAATGGCGATGGTGGTGCTTCCGGTATAATTCTTCATCACCATACGATACCACTCCGTATCCGGTTCCCTCTTCTCCAGATACAGTCGGGCACACAGAACATCCGCCAGACCTTCCCGTTCCAGCTCCACGGGAACTTCGTAGATGTCGGGTACGGTGGCCGCACTGATCACGCCATCCGCCGGTACATCACAAAATGCCGAGATCTTTTTCTTGGTATTCTTGTCGGTGGGTCTGGTACTCCTCGCCACGATGAAATCGGGTTGTATCCCTACCTCCCGCAGGGCTTTGACGGAGTGCTGGGTCGGCTTGGTCTTGAGTTCCCCCATGGTATCTACGGGAACCAGCGTCACATGGATCAACACCATGTCGTGGAACGGAAGCTCCCCTCGCATCTGACGGACAGCTTCGAGGAACGGCATACTCTCGATGTCCCCGACGGTTCCCCCCACCTCCACCATACAGATCTCCGGTGACCGGCTATTGACCTTCTGTGCTGCCGCCCTCTTGATGCAGCTCTTGATCTCGTCGGTCACATGGGGAATTATCTGGACGGTGCTCCCGAGATAGTCACCCCTTCGCTCTTTTTCAATGACGTTGCGGTACACTTTTCCAGTGGTGAGATTGTGGGAGGCGTTCAGGTTGATCTCCAGAAAGCGTTCGTAATTCCCCAGATCGAGATCTACCTCGCTGCCGTCGCTCAGCACAAAGACCTCGCCATGCTGTGCGGGATTCATGGTTCCGGCATCGATATTGAGATAGGGATCGATCTTCACCGCGGTGACCTCATACCCCCGGTTTTTTAACAGACGCCCTATGGAGGCCGTGGTGATTCCTTTCCCCAGACCACTCATAACTCCGCCGGTTACGATGATAAATTTCAACCCGCTCACCCGTGGTGTACCGTTGATCCCATAAGGATATTAAATCACAGGATTTAGAAAAAAAGCCGTTAATGAAGGCCGATAATGACGCGACAGGAAGATGGTTACTGGATCAGGAGGAAGGACGCACTGGTCCGAGCAAGCAGGGTGCCTTCCCGACTCCCTTTTCGCACCTCTCCCTCGAGAAATGCCACTTTCCGCCCTTTCCGTACCATCCAACCGATTGCCACGATGGTGCCTTCCTTTTCTCCCCGCATAAAGGATGTACTCTCTGAGATGGTCGCAATCTGTTCGCCTGGTTCGACCTGGGTATAGAGGGCTAACGCCATTGCCTCGTCGGCAAGAGAGGTAAAGATACCTCCCTGCACCCATCCTACTCCGTTCAGCATGTCGGGGCGGACCTGCATGGAAAGGCAGGCTCTTCCTTCTCCGATCTCATCGACCTCGATTCCCATAAGCTGGAAGAAGGGATTGACATCCCGTCCGTATTTCTGTATTCTCTCCAGGTACGGCTTCTGGATACCGGTATCGCTCATAGTACCGCATTACATGGGAAATGCACTCCCAAAAAAATTTCTCATCCAGAAGGCATGTAGGTATATGGAAACCGACCCCGAGATACAGGACATGCTTAAGGACTTATTGTGGCTGAATGCGGTCATCGCAACAGAGATCATTCAGATAACAGAGAATACCTCAGCGTTGCTACAGGGATCTCCCCCTCCTGTCAGATGCCTCGAAGAACATCAGACACTGCGTACCGTCGCCCTCACTATTGCAGAAAAATACCGGAAAGAAGAGACGTTCAGGATGCATCTCACGGGACATCGGTGACCGCTCCTGTTTATAAATTCGCGAGCATCTGTGCGGTTGCAAGGGATTGCAGCTCTAACCTGTTTCACCAATTCTTCTGCAGTCGCCTTCCCAGTTTCACTGGTAGACTCGCTAACAGTATTGCGTTATCAGCCATACGTCCTTCTGGTGCCTCATACGGATTCTTAGGATTTGGTTGTGTAGAGGGTGGCCAGGATGTCTTCCAAACCCTCTCGAGGGACAGAGAACGAATCGCTCAATACGACGAACAAATGTAAAAAAAATCAGGATTGGTATTTTTCCGGATTGGTTTCAAATTTCTTCTTGCATCCCGGTGCACAAAAGTAATATTTTTTGCCTTTGTATTCTGTTGTGAAGCGGGCGGTCTTTTCATCGACGATCATTTTGCATACGGGATCCACTGCCATTTGCAGATACCTCACATCTGTCTTCTCACAGGAGGTATATAGCCTTTGAGCAGCAGGGAAAGGGACACCACCGTAACGGAACTCAGTGCCATCGCCAGCCCGGCCAGTTCCGGTCGGAAGGTGATTCCAAAGAACGGATACAGTGCACCCGCCGCAATGGGAATAAGAGCCGCGTTGTAGGCAAACGCCCAGAACAGGTTCTGTTTTATCCGGCCCATCACTTTGCGGCTGAGCTGAATGGCCGCGACCACATCCCGGGTATCGTCCCGCATCAGCACAATATCTCCGCTTTCGATCGCCACATCCGTACCGCTTCCGATGGCGATTCCGGCGTCTGCCTGAGCGAGAGCGGGAGCATCGTTGATTCCATCGCCCACAAATGCGACCACCTCTCCCAAATCCTGCAGACGTTTCACCTCCCTTGCCTTGTCACCGGGAAGCACTTCTGCGATCACCGAATCGATCCCGGTCTGTTCCGCGATCGTCCGTGCTGTGAGAAGATTATCTCCTGTGATCATTCCCACCTTCAGTTGCATCTCCCGCAGAGCGGTGACCGTTTCCTTCGCCGTTTCTTTCAGGGTATCAGCGACCGCGATCACCCCTATTACCTGTGCTCCGGTGCCCACAATCATCACGGTTTTACCCTGTCCCTCCAGCTGGCGTACCATCTGATCGATAGCATCGGGTACCACGATAGAGCGATCGGCAAGAAGTGCACGGTTACCGATATAGACCAATTCACCCAGCACCTGGGCAATGACTCCTTTCCCACTAACGGTGTCGAAACCGATCACCTCCTCCAGGGGGATATGTCGCCGTTCTGCTTCCCGTGCTACCGCCTGAGCGATGGGATGCTGGGAATTCCGTTCCACGCTGGCAGCAAGTGAGAGCAAGGTCTCCTCCGTTACTCCAAAGGATAGAATCTCTGTAACCTGAGGCATTCCCCGAGTTAGGGTGCCTGTCTTGTCGAAGAGCACCATCGTCAGTCGGTCCGGTATCTCCAGAGCCTCCCCCCGTTTAATCAATACCCCGAGTTCAGCACCTCGCCCCAGTCCGACAGTGACCGCGGTTGGAGTGGCGAGTCCTAGTGCACAGGGACAGGCGATTACTAACACCGAGATGAGGGCAGTAAGGGAAAATAGTAGCGTGTTTCCCGCCACCAAGTACCAGAAACCAAACGAGGCGAACGCGATGACGAGTACGGTTGGGATGAAATAGCTGACTGCGGTATCGGCAATACGCTGAACCGGAGGTTTGCTCCCCTGTGCCTCCTCTACCATGCGAACGATCTGGGAGAGCACCGTGTCTCTTCCCACACGGGTCGCACGGATGGTGAGCACGCTGTTGGTATTGACGGTGCCCCCCATCACCTCCGATCCTTTATGCTTCTCCCCTGGAATGGGTTCACCGGTGATCATGGATTCATCCACATAACTGGATCCCTCTGACACTTCTCCGTCCACCGGTATCCTCTCTCCAGGTTTCACCCGCAGCAGATCTCCCATCTGAAGCGTTTCGATAGGTACCTCCATTTCCTTACCCTGCTGCAAAACGGTGGCGGTATGAGGCTGGAGTCCGAGAAGCTTGTTGATCGCTTCAGAGGTTCTTCCTTTAGCCCGCACCTCCAGGAATCTTCCCAGTGTCAGAAACGCGGCAAGCATCACGGCGGTCTCGTAAAACATGAAGTCGCGGGAAAGGACGATTCCGAACGTACCGAATACACTTGCCAGGTAGGCGACCCCTATACCCATCGCGTACATCACATCCATGTTCAGCACCCGGTTTTTAAGGGCCCGCCACGAGGCAAGAAATATCGGATATCCCAGATAGAGAAAGGTCGGTGTAGCCACCACAAACATAAAATACGGCAATATCCATTCGGGAATAAGCGGGACATACATAAGGATGAGCAGCGGTATCGATACGCCGAATCCAATCAGAATCCGCAGTTTCTTTTCCGCCAGGTCCCTTTCCCGCTCTGCCCTCTCCTGATCCAGATTCTCCTCTCCTACGAGGCCGAGATACTGGTAGCCGGCGTCTTCGATGGCCTTTCGCATATCCTCGATGGTCACCAGACGGGCATTGTAGGTCAC
>JBAIXL010000218.1:0-2377 GCA_037916685.1 Methanolinea tarda | reverse complement strand
ATTCACTTCCCTGCGATTCGATCAGGGTAATCGCGTGACGGAGTTTCATGATCTCCGCGTGAACCGAAGCCGCCCCGTATGCGCTGCGATCCTGGTTGCGGATCCGCTCCTGGATCTGCATCTGGATTCCATTGAGCGCCCGCATGGTGAGATTCTGTCTCTTCGGTACGGTGAAGTTCATCCGGCTCAGCGTGCGCAGGCGAGCCTCCACCAGCTGCTGCAGCATCTCCAGACCTGCGGAAAGGGACTGGGGGAGATCTACCGATATGATCTGAATGTCCCGTTCGTGGACATACGGACGGACGTCCGGGTCACTCTCCACCCGGGTCTCCACAGCCTCGACTCCCAGCGCCTCGCAGACCTCCTCCACCCGCTCGCGGGCCCCCCCGGGGGAGGCGGTCATGGCGAGGAGGAGGGGTTGTTTCGCGGTGGACCGATACCGCTGGGCGAGAAAGACATAGGCATAGTTACCCACGGCACGATGGCATTCATCGACGACCAGGAGTATTACGTCTGCGAGATCGTATCGTCCGGCGATCACATCGTTCTTGATCACCTGGGGAGTGGCAAAGATCACCTGTCCCTGCCGCCATTTTTCCTCCCGTTCTGTGATCGGCGTCTCCCCGGTGAACATGAGGAACGCCTCCTCACGATCAGCGCCCGGTAAGATCAGAAACTGCCGGAAGAATCGAAGATGCTGCTCCACCAGGGGTTTGGTGGGGGCGAGCACCAGCACCTTTCCCGAATGATTGAGCAGTCGGGAGGCGGCGACCAGCACCGCGATCGCGGTCTTCCCCAGCCCGGTGGGTAACACCACCATGGTATTCGCGTCCAGCGCATGGGAGGCAATGGAGAGCTGGTACTCCCGCTCCTCCATGCTGTCCGGGCGGATACGCGGGTGGGTGATGAACTTCATGATTTCAGGAATTCCAGCGTCGTGGCTCCCATCACCAGGGAATAGACAACCTCTTCCAAGCCGAGGACCGGCAGTCGCACCTGCTGCATGCTGTCCCGGTCCCGAATTGTGACGGTATGCGTCTCCCGGGTCTCATAATCGACCGTGATCGCATAGGGAGTTCCGATCTCGTCCTGACGACGGTAGCGTCTCCCGATGGCACCATTCTCATCGTACTCGACCAGAAGTCCGCGGGCAGACAGGGAATCCGCGATCTCCCGTGCGAGGGAATCCAGGCCATCCCGGGGCATCAGAGGAAAGACCGCTACCTGGACCGGTGCGACCCAGGAGGGCAGGCGGAGCACTTTCCGCATCTCTCCTTCCACCATCTCCTCCCCGTAGCAGTGCTCCAGCACGGCGTAGAGCATGCGATCGATACCGTAGGACGGTTCGATCACGTGGGGAGTGATCTCCTCCCCGCGGACCTCCACGGTCTCCTCCCGCACCTCATACAGGTCCGGGGTGATAAGAATTTCCTCTCCATCGAAAGTGATGCGGATACCCGCATCCGTGGGGGTCGCCTGTTCCATCGCCGCCGCCACCTCCTTGGCACGGTTGCGGAACCGGGGTCCCAGGACACCCATCCGGGGCAGGATCCGGCGTCTTTGATCGGTCCGGGGAGTATCATAGGGAACGAAAACGGTGAATGAGAGGCCGCTGTGGGTGGCATGGGCCCGGAGGTCATAATCGGTCCTGTCGGCGATTCCCACCAGTTCCACCCAGCCGAAACGGTCCGAGAAGAACTCCGCGTCCCAGCAATCGGTGGCATAATGGGCGCGTTCATCCGAGAGATGCTGACGGAAGCGAATCCGATCCGGACGGATGCCCACTTTCACCAGGATGTCATGGGTGAGGGCGAGGTAATAGGCCACATACTCGTTGGAGATGATCCCGGAACGGACTGCGTCCCCCATGGAAAGCGGAGCCGATCCCAGACCTTTTTCCTGAAGGGCTGCGGTGAGCAGAGGCGCCTCGTAGGAGGCATAGCGGCAGAATTGGGGATGATTCTTCTGGTCAGGATGGACGAAGATCTCTGCTTCGGCCTGGGTAAATTCCCGTAGACGGATCATACCCTGGCGGGGCGATATCTCGTTACGAAAGGATTTTCCGATCTGCACCGCCCCGAACGGCAGCTTGTCCCGGTAGAACCGCAGCAGTCGTCCGAAGTCCGTGAACATCCCCTGGGCGGTCTCGGGGCGGAGATATCCCTTCCTCTGGGAACCGGGTCCGATGGTGGTCTGGAACATCAGATTGAACTCGCTGACCACCAGGGGACCGAGTTTTGTACCACAGGTGGGACAGGGAATGTGTTTTAGGACCTGTGCTATGTCCTCGCAGCGGGCCCCGGCCGGACAATCTTCTCCGGCCCCGGCGATTACATGGTCCGCCCGCAGGAATTCGCCGCAGTGCGGGCACTCACAC
>JBAIXL010000217.1:0-1776 GCA_037916685.1 Methanolinea tarda | reverse complement strand
GCGGATATTTTCCCGATAACACCGAGTTGCAGGAACATATTCTGGTCACCGACGGCGACATCGTGGTGGGTGACCGCTGCCAGATCGGATACGGGCTCACCGGGGAATGTGTGGCGGTCTGCGAGTTTTCGAAAGTATCGGGGAACCTGACCGCCCACGGTGAACTCCGGGTGGATAATTTCTGTCAGATCCAGGGGGACGTTACAGCCGAAGAAAATGCGTTCCTCGGGGAAGGTGTGCACATCAAGGGCAAGCTGACCGTTCACGGGGACATGGACATCGGGGACAACGTCCAGATCGACCGGGGATTCGAGGCAAAGGGATGGATCGTGATCCGTAATCCCATGCCGGTGATCGTTTATCTCCTGCTCTATCTGATGGCACTCCTGAAATTCGAGCGGGAGGAGGAGTTACAGAAATTTCTCGACCAGATGACCGGAGAAGATGCCGAACCGGAGACTCCCCTGCTGATTCCGCCCCGTACCCAGCTCTCCATGGAGGAGCTCGCCTTCATCACCCCGCTCACCATCGGAGCGAACAACCGGCTGCATGGGACCATACGGGCAGAGTCGGTAGACGTCGGTGACCATACCACTATCTTCGGCAGCGTCCGGAGCCCGGGAGAGGTGCAGATCGGGGAACATACCATCATCCACGGAGAGATCGTGAGCGGAGCGAGGGTGCGGATGGCCCGGGGGGCATCCGTCCTGGGGAATGTGTTCGCCCCTACTCTCGAACTTCACGAAGAAGCCCGGGTGGAAGGCCTGATCAAGGCTCCGGAAGGCTTGCGGATCGTGCGGTCATGATGCTTGCCCGGCTACTGGACCTCGATACGATCCGGTCGGTGGATCCCACGTTTGCCGATCTGACCCACCCGACCGGGACCGCGATCCTCCTCACCTCCGATGCCGATGAGGCACGACTGGTGGTCGATGAGCGGGAGATGCCCCTGGGGCTCGCCCTGCATTCTCCCCAGGGCTGGTGGATCACCCATTTTCTCTTCCAGGAGCCCACGCTTGAGATCCTGGAGCGGTTCGAGCAGATCGGAGGAGATATCTATCAGGAAGAGCGGGAACGGTATCTCTCCGCGGTACGGGACTACTACAGCCGGGAACTTATGCGCCAGGTCGCACCTTCAGTCGACGATGTGCCTTTGGATCGAATCACCCTGGTGGAGGAGATTCTTACGGAACGGTGGGGTCCGCACTCCGGTGAGGTTTGCCTGGATGCCTGCTGTGGTTCCGGGATTGGCTCCCGAGCGCTTCGTTCCATAGGTATGAAACCGCTCGCCTACGATAATGACCCGGCACTGCTTTCTCTGGGTCTCTGGCAGGGGCGACTGACGCCGGAATCCACCATGTGGATCGATGGGACCCGGGCATCATCCTATTGCCACCCGCTCGTCCATGGAACCCTGTTCATGGCGGGCGAGATCCATCCTTTTAATGAAGACATTTGGCAGGGTATCGTGGAGGAGCTGATCACCCTGGCACGCCAGGTGCTCATCACCACCGGCACCGAACGGGAGGCACGACTGATTGCCGACTGGTGTCGTCACAAAGGCAGGTCCGTTCAGGTAGAGGAACACACGGCGGATCCTGTCTATGAGCGATGGATCTGTGAGATAGGTTGAGTCGAAAAAAAGTTACTCGGTGGGGAGGGTGGCTCTTGCCCGCTTGATCCGGTTGGCGACAAAATTGCTTTCCGGGAGCACTCCGGTGTTGCGGGTGATGAAATCTTTGATAAAGAGATCGTCCTTCACTTCATGATCGATGA
>JBAIXL010000216.1:0-2473 GCA_037916685.1 Methanolinea tarda | reverse complement strand
TCACCGGCATGCCTCCCGGGACGCGGGTGGCAGATTTTCCTCCGTCCTGGCGGTGCCCGGTGTGCGGGGCAACCCGGGACAAGCTCGCCCCCATCGGCGACGAAGAATACCAGCAAAAAGTATCGGGATATCAGAAATTTATCCAGACGGAGAAGCAGGTCACGGGGGTCATTCTGGGGGCAGACAACACGGAGACCTCTCCGGAATTGCAGCAGGAGTACGGACGGCCCCTGGGCCTTCGGGGCCGCGGGCAGGGCATAACCTACCTCAATAATATCCGATCCCTCGCCCGACAGAAGCTCAACATCCGCCTGATCACCCGCCACGTGGAACCGGTTCTGGATACGACCTTTCTTGGGCAGACTCTGTCCATGCCGGTTCTGGGTGCACCCGTGAGCGGGCTTTCGTTTGTCACTTCCGTGACGGAGGAGGATTTCGCAACTTCGCTCCTGGATGGATGCCGGTTTGCCGGAACCCTGGGTTGTACGGGCAACACCCCCTGGAAAACAGAGATACCCCCGCCCATCACCGCCCTGCGTCGTGCGGGAGGCCGGGGCATCGCGATCTTCAAACCCCGCGAACAGGACGTCGTGTTGAGTCTGTGCACGATGGCGGAAGAGGCCGGGGCGGTGGCCGTGGGAGTGGATCTGGACGGAGCGGGTTCGGTGAACTTTGCCATCGCGGGACAGCCGGTCTATCGAAAGTCGGTAGAAGAACTGGAGGAGATTCGCCGTGCCACCCGTCTCCCGTTCATCATCAAGGGGGTGATGTGCGTGGATGATGCCCTCTCGTCCCTGGATGCGGGAGCATCGGTTATCGCCGTTTCCAATCACGGAGGCCGCGTGCTGGACTCGGGATGGGGGGTGGCGGATGTCCTGCCCGCCATCGTGCGGGCGATACGCGATGACCCCCGAGGGAAGAACGTCCAGATCACGGCCGATGGAGGAGTGCGGACCGGATTTGACGTGGTGAAGACGATCGCGCTGGGTGCCGATGCGGTGTTGGTCGGGCGACCCCTGGCACGAGTCGCCGTCGCGGAAGGTGCCCCGGGGGTGAAACGTGTTCTGGGCTATCTGAAGAACGATATACGGTCTGCGATGATCCTCACGTCCTGCAATTCCGTGTCGGATATCGGGGAAGAGCTTCTAGTGCAATCGGCCGATCCTTCTCGGTGAAGTGATGAGTTCATATACCGGGACCGACATGGAGGAGACTTCTATGGGAGATGGCACAGACGAAATCGCAATACATCACCACGATTGTATCGTGATAGGAGGAGGACTCACCGGTCTCCGAGCAGCCCTGGTGATCGCGGATAGCGGATACGATATTGGCGTGATCTCCAAGGTGCATCCCCTCCGTTCCCACTCGGTCGCGGCACAGGGAGGTATCAATGCGGCGCTGGGAAACGCGGAGGGAAAAGAAAATGACACCTGGGAAGCCCACGCGTTCGATACCGTGAAAGGTTCGGACTACCTCGCCGATCAGGACGCGGTAGAGCTGATGTGCAAGGATGCACCCCGCGCCGTCATCGAGCTCGAACATATGGGCACCGTCTTCTCCCGAACCCCGGATGGACGGATCGCCCAACGTCCGTTCGGAGGAGCAGGATTTCCCCGCACCTGTTACGCACAGGACCGGACCGGGCACAATATTCTCCATACCCTGTACGAGCAGGCCGTCAAACGGAAGATCCAGTTTTACGAAGAATTTTTCGTCACTTCTCTCGTCGTTTCAGGAGGGCACTGCACCGGATGCACCGCCCTGGAACTTGCCTCCGGGCGGGTGCACGGATTCGTGTCCGGTGTAACGTTGCTTGCCACCGGTGGATTTGGCAGGATCTATTCGCGCTCCACCAATGCCCTGATCAATACCGGGGACGGGGCGGCGCTTGCGCTCCGTGCCGGGGCCCCTCTCAAGGACATGGAATTCGTCCAGTTCCATCCCACCTCACTGTTCGGGACAAATATCCTCATCACCGAAGGTGCTCGTGGAGAGGGGGGAATCCTGCTGAACGTGGAGGGAGAGCGGTTTATGAGTCGCTATGCACCCGGTTCCCTAGAGCTGGCTCCGCGGGACGTGGTCGCCCGTGCGATTCAGACGGAGATCCTGGAGGGGCGGGGTTTTGAGGAGGGGTACGTGCAGCTGGACCTGACCGGGTTGGGGGAAGAGGCGATCAAAAGAAAGTTACCCGGTATCCGCCTGATCACCCAGGATTTCGCGGGTATCGATCCGGTGACAAAACCGATTCCGGTGCAGCCGGCCCAGCACTATTCGATGGGAGGGATCGCCGTATCTCTGGAAGGGCGTGTGCCCGATCTTCCGGGACTGTATGCGGCAGGGGACTGTGCCTGCGTCAGCGTCCATGGTGCCAACCGGCTGGGAGGAAACTCCCTGCTGGAAACGGTGGTGTTCGGCCGCCAAGTGGCATTGACCATTCAGAAAGACCTGGCGGGAATCCAGATTCCAGCCG
>JBAIXL010000215.1:0-1565 GCA_037916685.1 Methanolinea tarda | reverse complement strand
CCGTGGAAGGAATCTCATCGTCCGTTCCCACGATCCGGGCGAGATCGTTCATGGACTTGCCACCCACGACCTGGAGCGGGTTGCATACCTGCAGATCCTAGGCGTCGGTGGCAACCTTGACGACCTGTTGCGCTGGGCGCAGCCGGTTCCGGTGGATCTGGTGATTGCACACCCGGAGGCCGATCTGCCCCAACTCTATCGGTTTTCTCCGTTGCTTGCCGATCGCCCCGTCCGGGTCTCCGTTCCAGTTTTGTCGGGATTCAACAAAGTGGTGAAGCTGGCTCTGTCCTTGAATTTTGCGGTCAAGCTGGAGCCCTCCCAACCGGAACCGGAGCTGAGTTCAGAACTTTTCGGGGTTGAGGACCTTTACCTGCATCAGTCGACCGTCTCCCAGCCGGTCGAGTTCTTTCACAGCATGTTCCTGTCTTTCTATCATGGAGAACCCGTTTCCCTCTGGGCGCTCCAGGAGGAAGACCCGAGTCGGCTTCGCTTCGTGACCGATGAGGGTCAAGAAACCATCTCCAGGCGGTTTGCCGCGCTGGGTTTTCAACCTGATGTCACTGTCTTTATCGAGGAATTCACCGCAGGGCTTCGTAGCGAAGAAGGTGAATGCCGAGACTGTAAGTTTTTCGAAGGTTGCCTGGGATATTTTAAATGGCCCGGAAAGGACTACCGGTGTGACGGCGTTAAGGCCCTCTTTCAAAAGCTCTGGGACGCCGCCCAGGAGCTCAAAACGGACCTTTCGTCACTTTCTTCTCAACCGGGGGAAGAACGTCCATGAAACAGACGCCTTTTTCTCTCATTTTGTTGCCCACGCTCCGGTGCGATGCCGATTGCGACTATTGCTTCGAGAGGAAAACCGGGGAGCAGCTCACCTTGGATCAACTTTCCCTGGTGATTCAGAAAGTCTTGGATCACCTGGAATACAACCATATCGAAACCCTGTCCATCTATTGGCAGGGGGGCGAAGTCATGACCCTGCCACCGGAATGGTTCGAGGAAGCTCACGACATCATTCAGGCGATCGTCGCAAGCCGGGAGCGGAACGTCGTTCACTACCTCCAGTCCAACATGATCTCCTACACCAGCAGATGGAACCGGGTCCTCGCGGAGATGTTCGGCAACAGCGTGGGCTCCTCGATGGACTACCCCAACCTTCACCGAAAGCTCAAAAGCGGTGGGCCGGCCGAGTACGACCGCATCTGGGCGCGGAACGTTCAGCAGGCCAAAGAAGCCGGCATTGATGTCGGGGTCATCTCAATCCCCAATGAGCGGACCCTAGAGATGGGTGCCGAGCGATTTTACTCCTACTTCGTGGACGAGCTGGGAATCAAGGATTTCCAGATCAACACACCGTTTCCCGGGGGATCCCAAAACGCCGTAAAAATGGGCTATCCGCTGGACACGCAACGACTCAGCAAATTTCTCGCGGACCTGGCCCATCTCTGGCTGGAGCGGGGCTTCGGGCGCGGGGTGCGCGTTGGTCCTTTCGACAAGCTGTTGGATTATTTCATCCATGGCAGCAAGGACTTCCTCTGCATCTGGCGGGACAACTGTGTCAATGA
>JBAIXL010000214.1:0-2427 GCA_037916685.1 Methanolinea tarda | reverse complement strand
GGAAAGCCTTGACATTAACGGGATGCCGATAAATCCCTATGCCCGGGACAAACCTGCCGACTTTATCCAGACGGGCATGTCCGCAATCGATGCCCTGAACACGCTCGTGAGGGGCCAGAAGCTTCCGATATTCACCGGTTCCGGTCTGCCCGCAAACAAGCTGGCCGCCCAGATCGCCCGCCAGGCGCGGGTTCGCGGGGAAGGTGAGAACTTTGCCGTGGTATTCGTTGCCATGGGGATCACCTACAAGGAAGCGTCGTACTTCATGAGCGACTTTGAACGGACCGGTGCGCTCGAGCGGGTCGTCTTTTTCATGAACCTTGCCGATGACCCGACCATTGAGCGGATTGCCACACCCCGGTGTGCCCTGACCGTTGCAGAATACCTTGCGTTCACGCACAATCTCCATGTCCTCGTGATCCTGACGGACATGATCAACTACTGCGAAGCGCTGCGGGAGATCTCAACGGCACGGGAGGAGGTGCCCGGCAGGCGGGGGTATCCCGGCTACATGTATACCGATCTCGCAACGATTTATGAGCGTGCCGGGAGGATCAAGGGGAAGACCGGATCGATCACCCAGCTCCCCATTCTCACGATGCCGGATGATGATATCACCCACCCGGTGCCGGACCTCACCGGGTATATCACGGAAGGGCAGATCGTGCTCTCGCGGGACCTGTACCGGAGGGGGGCGGACCCGCCCATCGATGTCCTCCCCTGCCTCTCACGGCTGATGAACCTCGGCATCGGCCCGGGAAAGACACGGGAGGACCACCGGAACGTTGCTGACCAGCTCTATGCGTCCTATGCCTATGGACGAGACCTCCGGCGGCTGGTCGCGATCGTTGGCGAGGAGGCGCTGACAGAACTGGACAAGAAGTACCTGAAATTTGCCGATGAGTTCGAGAAGAAGTTCATCACGCAGGGCGACGAGGACCGGAGCCTTGAGCGGACGCTGGAGATCGGGTGGGATCTCATGGCCATGCTGCCCGAGGAGGAACTGAAACGGATAAAACTGGAGTTCATCAGGAAGTATCACCCGGCATACCGGAAGGGCTAGGCCATGGAGCAGGTAAATCCCACCAGGATGGAGCTCATCAAGAAGAACGCACAGATCCGCCTCGCGGAGCAGGGGCGGGACCTGCTGCGGGAGAAGATGGACGCCCTTATCCAGGAATTTTTTCATATCCTGGAATCTGTCTCAAAATCACGGGAAGACCTGGAGATGGTCTCTGAACTGGCGCAGCACTCCCTTTTGACCTCGCTGGCTGTTGACGATTCCGTGACCCTGAAGTCCGCCTCGTTTGCTACCCGGAAAGGTCTGCTTCTTGACATCAAGGGAAAGAATATCATGGGTGTGGCTGTCCCGGTGATCGAGAAGAAGCGGATCGCAAAAAGCGTTCTGGAGAGAGGGTATAGTATCATCGGGGTGAGCGGGAGAATTGATGAGACGGCAGAAAAGTTCGAGGCGGAACTCGACCTTGTCATCGGCCTTGCAGAGACCGAGACAGCCTTGAAACGGCTTGGCGGAGAGATCCAGATGACCCGCAGGCGGGTCAATGCGCTCGAGCAGGTACTCATCCCGGAACTGAAAAAACGGGCAAAATATATCGAGAACACGATCGATGAACGGGAGCGGGAGGACCTGTTCCGGCTGAAAAAGGTGAAAAAGATCATCGAGCGCAAGAAAAAGAAGGCGCACGCGTAAGCAGGGGCGGGGAACGGCTGTGCGTTCCCTCACTCTGTTATGGATCCCCGCAGGATCCTGCAGACATCGTTGATCCCGGTCTCTTCACGTATTTTTTATTCTTCACGTCGTTGCCAATCCTGATAATGTCCTTCAGTTCATTCCGGGTAAGACGGGTGAATGCATACTGTTCCCAGACAGACCGCCTGATGGAGACCCACGCCTCTCCCAGGATGTAGTGAAGAGTCTGGATGTCCTGCAGGGAGAATGCGGTCCAGTCGGATCCCTGCTTCTCGCGTATCTTCGTTACTGCAGCCTCAACGGCCCGCTCCTTCTGGATCTGGAATCTCCTCCTCCCCCGTTCGTCTTCGCTCACATCGGGCATACTTCACCTGATGGAAAATCTGCAATCCGGGTTAAATATTTTTCCCGGCGGTCTCATGTGATCATACACTGGGAAAAAATTCTTCCGGAAAAGATAGAGAGCGGGAACCGGGATTCTTCCTCATCCCCGGATGAAGGGAACGGTGGTGAAGACAATGCCGGATGTCTCGCAGGCAGAGATTGGCAGGCGGATGTACCCTATCCACCGCGGGAAACAGGTGGAGCAGGCCATGAAGCTGATGCAGCAGGGGACTGGTCCCGAGTGGCGTGCACTCCCGGAAGATGAGATCCGCCTCTGGGGCCCCTCCTGCAATGCACCTGGAACAGTATCAATTCAAAGGAATGGGACCGGA
>JBAIXL010000213.1:0-2838 GCA_037916685.1 Methanolinea tarda | reverse complement strand
CAAGACGGGATCCATACTCCACGACCTTGGCTACTGCGGTGTTGTCCAGGTGTTTCAGCTTAAAGCGGTCGCATAACGTACAGATGAACAGGGAATACTTTTCCGCGTTCTTTTCATCCCGATTCATAGTCGTATCGAAATCGGCCCGGACTTTGAAAAGGTCAGAGAAATCGGTATCATACATATAGAGGAGCTGGTTGATCTGCTGGGTGCCGATGATGACTACCTTAGTGGCCAGAGGGATAGGTTTGGGTTTGAGACCCCGGGCCGAAATATATCCCAGACGTTCCCCGGGCTCCTCGATGGCTACTTCTTCCGCCTTCAATGCGGTCTTGAGGCCGTCATATGCAAAAGGATATCTGAGCAGATCCTCCACCGGAAGAACCAGGTACCCTCCATTGGCTCTGTGAACCGCCCCGGATCGGATCATGGTAAAATCTGTGGTCATGACCCCAAACTGGACTTCTTTCTCCACTTTTCCGAACAAGTTCTGATAGGAGGGGCTCTGTTCAAATATTACTGGCGCCCCCTCGGACGATTTATTATCCACGATCACATTGACGTCATATTTCCGGAATACCACATCTTTCATGAACCACTGCTGGAACTGGGGGGGCAACTGCTGTTGCATCTGTTGCTGCTGCTGTGAAAGACCGAGGAAGATACCAAGATTATTCACGATGTCTTCCTGGACCGCGTCCAGGTATGACTGTAATTTTTCGTTACCCTGATATTTTTCCTTCATTCCGGCGATCATATGGCCGATGGCGTACAGGGATACTTCACGGTTCAGGTCCTTGATCGATTCTGCCTCCCGTGTCTCAAGATCCCGTAACGTTCGGAATGCGGTGCGAAGATCCGTATCGAGCTTTTTTCTCCTCTCCTGAATCTCCTCCTGCTCCGACTCCGAGAGAGCATTAAAGTCTTCCTCAGAAAGGGGCTTTCCGTCTTTTATGGGAATGATCATCAGACCGGTGGGCCCCATCTGGATGACAAAGCCCTGCTGTTCCGCGTTGGTGTTGATCTTCTGGATGACCTCCGCCTTCTTTTTCTCGATGGTCTCCAGTGCTTCCTGACGTTTGGCGACGTAATCTTCGCTCTCAAATGCTTTGGGGAGCGCTCTCCGAGCCTCCTCGACAAAGGCGGACATGTCGTGTTTAAATTCTATGCCCTTTCCTGGACGCAGTTGAATTGCGATGGGTTCGTACTGGTTATTGAAATTGTTTACGTAGATCCAGTCATCTGCCTTGGGCTTGGTCTTGACAAGCTCGTCAAGGAATTTTCGAACCGCTGTTTTGCGACCGGTTCCGGGAATTCCGGCCACATAAATATTGAACCCTTTCTCCTGGATGTTCAGCCCGAAACGGAGGGCTTTCTGGGCCCTTTCCTGGCCAATTATCTCATCCGTGGGTTTAAGTTTGTCCGTGCTGGGACACTCTACCTTTTCCGTATCGTAGGTGTTACGATACTTCTCTACGGGCAAGGATTGAATCATTACAGGTCACCCATCCTCAAGTCTGGGTGGTTAAAACACTTCCATTTAGAAAAAGGTATCTCTCAGTATATCGCAGGAAATTATCTGGCGTGTCTCAGCGTACTGGGTAACCTCCGTGAAAACATCCTGTTTATTCAAGTCTCGGGGTGGTGAGGAATACGTCCATGAACGGAGTCCCCTCTGTGGGGTGTGTCTTGGTAAAGGCGGCAATCATCCTTCGACCGATGGCAGGGAGGGAGGCGATGGTCACCAATGCGTAGATGTGGCCACCGATATCCAGGACCTCCCACAGTCAAAAAGAATTGAAATCCATCTGTTAGAATCGGGGCTAAGGAAGGTTTGGCGACACATCGGACAAACTATCAGGTGTTTTTCTCAGACCAAAAGATCTCAAGAACAAATGATGGTCTATTCGCGGCCTATTTCGTTTTTGTCGCGCTCAAGCGGTCCCGTTTGAGGACCGGTTCGAGGTCGATGGTGTCCACGGTCTGGATGAGCATATGCCCCGGGCTGACGGAGGGGCTATAACGAGCGGCCACCTGCAGGATTTCCGTTATGAGACGAAGTGCCTCATGGAACCCTCCTCCTTTCCAGCGATCCTGGATGCACCGGTTCGCGAGGTGCTGGATAAAGGGCCCGCCCAGCACCACAAATCTGCCTGCCTCTCCCCACTGAACCCGGGAGAATTTCTCACCCTCGATCTCGATCAAAGCGAACCGCCCGGTGGTCACATAGAGTCTTCGCTTCCGGATCACCCCACGCTCAAAGTCTGACACTTCCCCCACCAGGACGCCCTCTCTCTTCTGGACTTTGATTTTATCGTCCCGGACTCGAAGATGGACCCCCAATGCCTGTGCCCGCCTCCGCATCTCCTCATCGGAACGTATAATTCCTGAATACAGCTCTTCTTCGAACTGGTCCGAGCCGGATGGCTCTCCCCAGAGGATAATCTCCCGCATATCTCCTGCGACCACCGATCCTTTGGTACCGGTATATGCAATAACTAAGCTCAAATCGTGTCATCCCCATGACCGTCATGCATATCATCGGGATATTCTATCATCACTCCCTGGCGACGAAAGCGCTCTTCGAGACCGGAGTCTATCTAGAAAATCCACAATTATATCTGCCGATAAAAAAGGATCAGGTTCTCCAGATATAATAGTCCTCAACTTTTCCTTCCTTCTGGATACTCTTCCGGGTAACCTTGCCCTCATTGATCAGTGCATCCAGTGCGGCGTTGATGGGGAGAAAATTGATCGCATATTGCAACATGATCATCGGGGTACTGGCGGGTTTTCCGTAGACCTCATCGATGATATCTCCCACCGTGTACGCCTGCG
>JBAIXL010000212.1:0-5793 GCA_037916685.1 Methanolinea tarda | reverse complement strand
AGTAGGAGCCGTCAGTGGCGGGATCCATGGTCCCCGCCAGACCTTTGCCGGTCAATCCCACGTTATCCGCGAGCGGTACCCCAAATAAATCAGGGGCATACGTCCAGAAGTTGGTCTTATTCGGTCTTCCGAGCCTCCCCACCGAATAGGTATTTTCGGGGAAGCTGTATGAAACGTTAATTCCGGAGGTCACGATCTGGGGTGGGTCGCCCACGCGTATGACCTGGGCGATCAGGGTATTGTACGGTGGCAGAATCGCCAGGCTGCTGAAATCCGGGTTGTAGCAGTGCATTCCCAGGTTGTTCCAGCCCACCAAGACATACTTCGAAGCAGATGACGTCTTCGCTAGGTTCGGTTGCACGGACATCGAGACTGAGGATGAGACGGTGGTTTCGGCAGAATTTGTTAAGGCGGGTGGATTGGGATTGATAAGAACGAAGGTTGCGAAGATCGTGACGATCACCAGGAGCACGGAGAAGGCTACCAGAGTGAGGACCTTGTTCGACATGAGGATCAACGCGAATGGAACGATATTGGCATAATAAGGTAACGGAGGCCTTGAACATTCACTCCATTAGAGTCGAGCAGGAAAAATTGTTCCGGGAATATGGAATGAACCAGAGATCCAGGGCTCGGTGTCATTCTTCCATAAGGTAGGTAAACGTAAGGATCATGAGGGCGGTGATCAGCAACAAAAAGGCGATTAAAAGACGCAGTTCCGGTATCACCGCAGAAAGTCCTCCTCCCTCCACCAGTTTTTCTGTAGCCGTGACGGCAGGCACGAGTACCGGTACGCAGACGGGTAACAGAAGGAAGGAGAGGAGCATGGTCTTTTCCTCGGAATACATGACCAGCCCGGACACGAATGAACCGGCAAAGGAGAGTCCCAGGGCACCCAGGATATAGACGATCAACAGTGCGGATAACTCTCCAGCGGGATTCAGACTCTGGAACAGCATCGAAAAACCAAATAACACGAGACTCATGGAAACGACCAGGATCGTGCCATACAGGGTCTTGCCGGCAAGGATGGCCATCGGTGGGCCCGGCAGGGATTTCAGGCCTCCGAGGGTCCCCCGATCGGCCTCGCGGGTAAAAGAGGTGGTAAAGATGAGGATGGTCACAAAAAACAGAGTGATCCATAAGATAACTGCCGGGAAGGTACCCTGGGTATTTTGTAGTACCAGCCCGGAGATCAACATAGAGCCGGCGGCAAAAGCAAGGATGGAGAATACTTCATAAAACCTCCGGAATTCGGTCCGGAGATCCTTCATCGCGATGATCCCGGTGGTGCGTCCCAGCCTCCATACTGCCCCCGCCCGGGTGGAAGGAGCCTCCTCACGGATAGGTAATGTCACGGACGATCCTTCCTTTTTCAAAAACCAGTTCCCGGTCGCACAGGCGCTCCATCCATTCCCGTGAGTGTGAGGAGATTAGAATTGTCCTCCCTTCCTCTTTCTGCCTCTGAAAATGGTCTACCAGCAGATCACAGGTATGGGTATCTAGCCCGGCAAAAGGCTCATCGAGGAGGATCAGATCCGGATGATGGACCAGGGCACGAACCAGATCCGCCCGCTTCTTCAGTCCGAAGGAAAGCTTCCCCGCGTTCATGTCATACCATCGACGAAGTCCGAACTGATCGATCAGTTCCTGCCCGGGCTCCTCGCCATCTACCATAAACAGGCGGGCGTAAAAGTTCAGATTCTCCCGAATGCTCAGCTCGGGATACAGGTAATTCTCGTGAGTCATCAACCCGATGCGGCTCCGGATGTGTGGGCCCGAGGCCGGCAGTTCCTGCCCGAATACTCGAACCGTACCCGAAGTTGGCCGAATCTGTGTGGCGATAATCCGTAGCAAGGTGGTCTTCCCGGCGCCGTTGTGTCCGAAAAAGGCCACACAATCTCCCTGCTTGATGTCCAGCGACACCGCTCTTAAGGCAGGTATATATCCATATCGTTTGGAGACCTCATCGATCTCCACCGCGGGAGTGGTGTGACGTTCGGACATATCGAAGCAATACGAGTTTCAGTACAATGACCAAGGATATTATTAAATATTTGTAGGGGAGGATGACTGTAAAATGAAAACGGCCCCCCTGCTCTATCCGGCGATTTTGGTGAGTCTTGTGGCTTCCTACGCCGCATACGTGTTCGCTCCCCAGGAGGCAGTGATGGGGGATGTGTATCGAATCCTGTATATCCATGTACCTTCGGCCTGGATCACGTATCTCGCCTTCTCTGTCTCCCTGATCTGCAGTGTTCTCTATTTGAGAAGAAGGGAGCCCGCCTATGACACCATGGCCGAAGTATCTGCCCTCCTCGGTCTGGCCTACGGTGCGGTGGCACTGATCACCGGTTCGATCTGGGCGAACAGTGTCTGGGGGCTGTACTGGAACTGGGACCCCCGGGAGACGGCGACCCTGATTCTCTGGATCGCGTATCTGGGATATATGTCCATAAAACTCTCCATCGGCGAATCCGGGAAAAAAGCCGTGATGGGAGGAGTGTACAACATTCTTGCTTTCTGTACCGTGCCGCTCAGTTATGTGTCCATCACCCTGCTTCCTACTCTTCATCCTCAGATCGTAAGCTCCTCCGGTATCTCCCTCACCCTGCCGATGATAGGCACCCTGCTACTGAATCTGGCAGGTGCAACGATCTTCTTCCTCTACCTATTCAAAATTGGCAATGACGTGGGGAATCTGAAGGGTCGGGTAGAGTTGATGCTTCACGAACATGACTTCGAGAGAGGTGAATAACTCCATGGCAGGAGAAATCTTCTTCGTCTCCATCGTCTTCTGGATGGTTCTGTTGATCATCTATGCCCTGTTCAATAGACGGCTGAGCCGGTTAACGCAACAGGTCGAGAATCTGGAGAGATCGCGCAAAAAATAAGGAATTTCGAGGCAGGCAGATGAACGTCAAACTCACACACCTCGTGGCGGTGGTTCTGTTGATCGCGGGAGGATTCCTCGCCTATGATACTGTATCCTCCTCCATCAATCCGTATCTCACAGTCACCCAGGTGACCGCGAATCCGGCCAATTTCCCCGGGGAAATCCAGGTTCTGGCAACGCTCTCTTCGTGGTCCTTTGATGATGCCGGTGCCCTTCACCTCACCATCACTGACGGCAATGCATCGATAGAGGTGTATTACTCCGGAACACCTCCTCAGAGCATGCAGAAAGAACAAAAAATTGTGGTGATCGGAACACTTGCCTCAGAGAATTCTATGAATGCCACGCGTATCCTGACGAAGTGTCCCTCCAAGTATGAATAGACGGTTTAGGATACGGATGGATCGGAAGAACCGCCCGGGAAACAGTACCCGGTCGGTTCGCCGTGGCATCCTGTACGTGGTATCATGATGGATCCAATCGTGTTTCTGGGAACCATCGCGGGACCGATTCTATCCGTTGCCGCCGTTCTTTTTCTCCTGGACTTCTTCCTCCTGTATATAGTCAAACCCGGGCAAAGCAGGATGCAGGCCCTGACATTTGTCAGTGCCCTCATGGCCTGCCTCTTCGTCCTTGCTTCGTATCTCATTCTTACCGCGGCATTTCTGACCGATGCCTTCTCGTTTCGCGAAGTGTATACCTACAGTTCCTCCAGTCTCTCGGTTTTGTACAAACTGGGAGGACCGTGGATCGGCAGCAGTGGTTCGGTATTATTCATCACCATGCTCCTTGCTCTGGGATATGGATTCTACCGTGCAAGAAGGTATGAACAGGAGAATCCGGTCGAAATGGTTACCTACCAGATTCTGGATCTATTCCTCGTCTTCTTCATCCTGGTTACACTCTGGCAGAGTCCCTTCCGACAGCTGGCGGTAATTCCTCCCGAAGGGATGGGATTAAACCCGCTCCTGCAGACCCCCTGGGTGGTAACCCATCCGCCCGTGATATTCCTCGGATATGTGGCGGTGTTCTTTGCGTTCATATTGATGCTGGCAGGAATGATTGTCCCTGCCCTCGGTAAGGAGGACAGGAGATCCTCCCTCAGAGTCCCCCTGCTCGTCGCCTGGCTGTTGCTTACGATCGGTATTGCCCTGGGAGGCCTGTGGTCGTACCGGGTCCTGGGCTGGGGGGGCTACTGGGCATGGGACCCCGTCGAGACTGCCTCTCTGCTTCCTTGGTTGGCCCTGACCGTGTACTTCCACGTGACCCCGTTTGGCCGGGGCGTCCGCGACCTCACGGTGGCGGTGAGTTTCTTCATGGTGGTCTTTGCCACCGCCATGACCCGAGGCGGATTTTCGGAATCGGTTCACGCGTTTGGCGAGTCTCCGGTTTCCTATCTTCTTCTGGGATTTGCGGTGACCTTTCTGCTCATCTCGTTCAGTATAGGGTGGAGGAAAAGACAGGAATCCCGCATCCTGATGGATGCTTCTTCAGTTTCTTCTGTCTCCCGGTATGTGGCCGCCGGGTCTCTTATTGGTCTGCTCGGGGTATGTTTTATCGGCTCTGCGGCACCGGTGGTCGGGAGCCTGGTCAGCGGCGCTTCCTTATCCCTGAAACCTGAATTTTTCACTCTGTATACCTATCCGTTCACCCTTATCTTTGTGGCCGCACTGATGGGCGGTTATGGTACGCTGCATGCCCGGCGTTTCGCAATTCTGTTGACCGGACTGGGCGGAATTGGTCTGGTGATGGTAGTGACCTCGGTTCCGACCCCCTATCCTCTTGCCAATTTCGGTCTCCCCTATCTGGTTGCGGCAGGGGGTGTGGTAGGGCATCGCTGGCTGACGACGATACGGGAGAGACAATCGTCCCGAGTCTGGGGGAGAACCCTGGTACACCTGGCCGTAGTGATCCTTCTCATCGGTGTGTTCATCAGCTCCGCCGGGCAGATCGAAAGTCGACCCCTGCTGACCACTCCTGCGTCCGACGTCGATGCCCTCGGTTCGACCCTGAGGTTGTCAAGGTTCACTCTATCGGAAGGAAATGGGAGCGTCTTTCTGCCTTCGCATTCCCTGGTGGCACCAGAATATTCCGGTCTTCGGGCAGAGGTAGAGGTATGGGATGGAAGCGGTATGCAGACGGGATCACTGTGGATGTTCGAATATCTGAATTACGGAATCGTGTCCGAACCGTTGGTACTTTCCAGTCCGACCCGAGACCTGTATATCTCTATGCATCAGACCAATTCCAGCTATACCTCCCTCGTCGATGCCCTCCGCGGCGAACTGATCCCTCCCCGCGATGTGACGGTGGTATTGAAATCGGTTCCCCTTATCGGGCTGGTATGGGTGGGAACACTCCTGATGATCATTGGTGTGGGCATCATCGTGTGGGGGGAACTGCGACGGTTTTCTATCCCATCTTCCCCACCTTGATACGGGATCCTGTACCAGTTGTAGACAGAACCTGGAACGTCCTTTACAAGATACCGAGTATACCGGGGGCCCTCACACCGGACACCTAACCCAGGCGTGGGAACAGGAATGAGCAATGGGATGAATCGACGAATTAGTGGGATGGATGAAGCGGTCAACATGATACGGCTGTCCGCGAAAACCACCGAAATATCAAAGAGTTTGACTACAGGATGATGACGGGGAAGATGGAACATAATGCAATCGCGGAGGATCGCTCCATCGTGAAAATCTCTTTCCCGAGGGATAGAATCGACAGAAATTCTTAACGGATACCTTTCTCGAGCATATCGCTTGTTTTCTCGTGGTCTAATCTTCGATTGCTGTCGCCTGGTTCTTTACCATTCGGAAATGAGTATTGCCGCTTTTTGATCCGGCGAGTCCAAGAAGGAGCAGGACCTATGGCGCATAATACGGGAATGA